>JANNSW010000015.1:0-5293 GCA_031403055.1 Hyphomicrobiaceae bacterium
AAATGCATCAGCTGATGGCCGAGGCACTGGACGCGATCGTGGCCGACATCCAGCGTATCCAATGCGAGGCGCGCACGAATGGATTCAGCAAGCGAACACGTTGGCCCATGCTGATAAGCACCCGAGCGCTGATTGATGGGCGCGCCCAGACGACATTTGATGGTCGCGTCGCGCATTGATGTCCTGCCTCGCCCCGTATCGCTCGATCGTGCCGTCGTGCTCGCGGCCGTCAAGGCCGGGCCCCGGCTCGAGGGCCGGGGTGGCCGCTGAAGGAGCGGCCAGCCTTGACTGCCACTCGACACGGCGGCGATCTGGATGTGTGGCCGGGATGAAGGAAGGGCTCCGCAAGGGGCCGAACCAAGGAAGTCCGCTCAGGGAAGTGAAGAGCGGTCACTCACGGGCGCAACTTCCGACTTCCGCTTCCGGCACGCTGTAGGGACGTCGGGAAGCGGCAGCGGGAAGTCGGGTGCCGAACACCCGTCTCATCCTGATTGTCGCCGGCAGTCCGATCAGCCAGCGACGGGGCGATAGCTGTCGCCATCCTTGACGATGCGGCCAGCGCTGGCGAGGGCTGCGAGACGCTCGTAGAGGGTGGCGGTGCGCACCCGGCAGCGTGCCCGAAGATCGGCGAATGGCAACGGACGATCGGCCTCGCGTAGCATAGCGATGATGCGCTCATCGAGCGTGATTGGCGCCGGCGCCACGGGCTCGCGCCGATCGGCGACCTCGAGGGCGAGAGCATCGCCACGTTGGGCCAACTCGATGGTCAGCGGTCTCGGCGACGGCGCGGCGCGATGCTCGACGGTCAACGACAACTCTTCACCGTCGCGACGCAGATAGAGATTGCTGTCACCCCAGGCGTGGAACTCGGAGGAGCCGCGTAACGCTTGTCCGGCACGCACGCCGCCGCCGCCCTTCCTGGCGTGATGGACGACGAGCACGGCCATGCCATGCCGGCGTTGCAGCTCACGCAGGAAGGCCAACAGCGGGGCCACCTCGCCGCTGGCGTTCTCGTCGATACGATGGAGGCGCACGAACGGATCGAGGATCAGCAGGCGCGGCTGCAATCGGGCGACGGTCTCGGCGAGATTGCGGCGATCGGCATCGAGATCGAGGCGCAGGACCGGCGACGTGATCACCTGGATATCGAGATCGGCGAGCGCCACGCCGGCAGCTGCCGCGATGCCTTCGAGGCGGCGGCGCACGATGTGCAATGCATCCTCGGCGGCGAACAGCAGAACCCGGCCGGCGCGCGACACCGAGAACCGGCGCAGGCAGGGCATACCCGATGCCACCGCGACAGCGAGGTCGAGGGCGAGGAACGACTTGCAGCACTTGGGCTCGCCGCCAACGATGCCGACGGCCTGCTCACCCCATAGGCCGGTGACCAGCCATCGGTGCTCCTCGGCGCGCTCGGCCAGACGCCATGCGGGCTCGACCGGCAGCAGGCTCATCGCCGCTGCCTCGCCGTCTTCGTCTCAGGCACTAGCGGGGCGGCACAGATCTCCAGGAACAGCTTCTCGTCGATGTGGCGGGCCTCGCGTTGGGCCGCGGCCGACAGTAACTCGCCGGCGATGTTCATGAGCGCGCGCGGGTTGCCTTGCGCGTGATCGGAGAGCGTGGCGATCAACTCCGGTGTCATCAGCTTGACGGCGCCGGCCTTCTGCAGCGCATGCACGAGCAACTCGGCCAGCTCATCCGGCGTCGACCGTTCCAGCGCCAACCTTACGCGCATGCGGCTGTTGAGCGGGGCCAGTTCATCGGATCTGAGGCGTTCCAGCAATCGGCCGTCGCCGGCAAGCACGACGGTCAGCAGGACCTGGCTGTCGAGCTTGGCGGACGAGAGCAGGCGCAGCTCTGCGAGTACGGCCGGCAGCATCTCCTGGGCCTCGTCGACAATGATGACGGGGCGCGACAGGGCCGCATCGATGTGGGTCTGCCAGCGATCGCGCAGCAGCTTGGCGCCGCCCCAGCGGTTGGCTGGGCGCAGTTCAACGCTGAACAGATCGCCCATCTCGCGATAGAAGTCGGGCAGGCCGGCCTGGGGGCGAGTGAGGATGCCGACCTTGACGTCGCGTTGTGCGCCGAGCCGCTCGGCCAGGATGCGCAAGGTGACGGACTTGCCGGTTCCAGGCGCGCCGGTGACGAGGGCGAAGCCACCTTCGCCGACCAGTTGCTCGGCACGCCAACAGAAGGACTCAGATCGGCGCGAGACGTGCAGCGCCTCGACCGGCACGTCGGGAGCGAACGGGTTCCACTTCAGGCCATATAGCGCCAGCAGCTTCTTGGTCATGATGTCTCTCCGTCGTCGTTCCTGGATGTCACGTCCTTCGGCAGGTAGGGCGGCGCCAAGCCCGTCGCGGACTGCTTGTCGAGCATGCGGGCGAGCAGCGGCGGGATGGCTGGGTCCGGCACAGTTGGCGTCGGCTCAGTCTTGATCGAGGAGGTCGATACCGGACCGAGCGAGCGGCGCAGGCCGCTGGCATTCTGGGTCTTGTCCTGCGGATAGAGGCGGGCGAGCACGGCACCGGTGCGCTCATCGACGAGATGGACTTGGCCCAGATCCCATCCGGCATAGCGCACCTCGATGCGCGTCAGATGCCGGTACCGGTTCGGCATCTCGAAGCGGCGCCCCTCGATGACGATGGTGCCGTCGCTCTTCCGCTGCGTGCGGATGTCGGATCGGGTGAAGGCGAGGCGTAGCGTGTTGCTGTCGGGGCAATCACGGGTGACGACGGGGCCGGCGAGGAAGCGCGTGATCGGCGCCTCCCCGATCTCGGAGTGGAGCTTGCGGTTGTAGTCCTGCTCGACCCAGGCTTGCGTCGCCTCGTTGAGCACGGACAAGGTCAGGTCGGGAACATGCTCCAGCATGGCCATGAGTCGTCCCTCGACCGGGCCCCAGAACGCCTCCTGCTTGGCATTCTGGTACGGTGAATACGGCAGCGTGGTCTGGTGCAGAATGCCGAGGCGGGCGAGGCCCTGGCTGATCTCGGCGGCCGTCATCGCGGCGCCGTTGTCGCTCAATGCCGAGCGTGGCAGGCCGCGCTTCTGGAACGCCTGCGACAGGCCGTGCGCGATGACCTCGGCGGTCTCGGCCAGATACCACTGGAGATGGCAGGCGAGCCGCGATCGGTCGTCGACAACGCCGAACAGGATCGGCGTCGCCCACTCTCCGCGTTGGGTGAGCACCTTCTTCGAGCCATGGTGGCAATCCCAGTGCCAAAGCCCGTTGACGTACTCGGCCTCGTAGCTGCGGATCTCGCGATCGGTAATGCGGACCTCGGCACGCTCGGCCCCGTCAGTGCGGCGCGGAGTCAGACGCCGGCGCTTGTCGAGGCCGTTGGCCTTCATGAAGCGGCGCAGCGTGTCGTAGCAGGGCAACGGCCTGAGATCGGCTCTCGTCTCCGCGAGCGCGACGAGGTTGTCGTGGTGGAGTTGGACGCTCCAGCTCTTGTGCGCGACGTATTGCGCGAGCACGACCTGACGCACCGCGCCGCTCATCGTGGGCTGCTGGCCGGCATCGGCGCGCAACTTGCGGCGGAGCACACCGACGGGATCGCTGCGCTCCTTGAGCGCGCGGTAGTACCAGCGTTCGATGGTGGAGAAGCCGAAGCGGACCGGCTCGCCGGTCGAGGGATGGTGCCACTGGCGCATGGCAAGCGCCTCGATCTCGGCCTTCAGCGCCCCGTTGGCCGGCGGCGCCGCCAACAGCTGACCGATGACGGAGAAGCGCAGATGCGCCCACCGCTCGTGAACCCGTGGACCTCGGCTCTGCGTCATGCCGGCGCTCCTGTGGATCAAGGAGCACCGAGCGTAGATCGACGTTCGGACCGTCGGCGACGAGCATCCTCTGCGGGGCGGCGACGCCCGTAATCAAGCCTGCATGCCAGCCCCTCCGGTGATCGGACCGATGAAGCGCAGCAGCGCAACCAGCTTCTCTCGGTCGCCGCCGGTGAACCGCTCGATCAACGCGACCGGAAGCCGGTCCTGATCGACGGGCGGCATGACCGCGGCACGCGCGATCTGCCAAAATGGCGTTACCGTGAACGTGCAGCGCCACCACTTGCGCCATCGCTCGACGGTGCGGCGGTCGACGCCGACCAACCCCGATAACCGTCGCATCCGTGCATCGGTCGCGCCCTCCCGCATGATGGCGATCAGCACAACCATGGCGGCGAGATAGACCTTGGGCCCGAGGAACCGGAGCGACGGCGGCGTCTTGCGCTTGCGACAACCGTCACGCGAGCAGCAGAAACTGAAGCGCCAATCGTGCTCCTCGCTGAGGCGACAAAGCCGGCCGCGCGGCTTGCGCCGATACCGGCCCGAATGCACGGCACTCCGGCACACCAAACAGCGCCCTCGTCGCGCGCCGTTAGCGATATCTCGATCAAAGTCGAGAAGCAGGTCGTGGAATGTGGCGTCGCCCAGCAGGGTTGAATACAAAGGAGATCGTCCTTCTCAGCCCGAAGTCTTTGACCACGATGGCCAAATCCGGACGCAACGATCCCTGCCCCTGCGGCAGCGGCAACAAGTACAAGAAATGTTGCTTGACGAAGCACGAGGCCGCCGAGCGCGAGAGCCAAGTCGAGGCCGAAGCCAAACGCGCCGAGCGCGCCGAGGCGCGACGTCTGCGCGTTCGTGAGCTGAAAGCCGCCTTTGCTGCGAGGCTGGCTGGCGTCATGGACGCCGACGAGGACGAACTGACCACCAGCTCCGAGGCTGTGGTCGACCTTATCTATGAAGACAAGCTCGACGAGGCCGAGCAGACCGCACGCGATCTCCTGGCGCGGTTCCCCGACGTGCACGACGGCTGGGACCGTCTTGGTATGGTGCTCGAGGCTCGCGGCGAGAACAGGCCGGCCGCCGACTGCTACCGCAAAGTCATTGCCTTCATCCACGAACGACCCGACGACTATGACCCCGGCTTCGAGACTATGCTCGTGAGGCTCGTCAACCGGCTCGACCCGCCGGCTGCCACGACCTGATCGAGACCGCCCCGCGCGCGCTCGATGAGGGCGCCACCCCCGCGACCATCACTCACCGACAACAGGACGCCCGAAATCACCCTCAATCGCCGAGCGGCAGCTTACAAGCAGGCGACCGACACGCGGGTTGGAGATCGGCTCTCCCTCTATGCGTTCGCGGGTCTGGCGACAAGGTCGGCGCCGTCTGCCTTATTTGAAAAGTGCAACGGCGGCGACGGATCGCAGAGTTCGGGACTGACGACGACCGTGAGCAAACTGAAACAGGCTCACATGGCGAACTGGAGCGGGCCATTCGAGAGGGCTCTGGA
>JANNSW010000016.1:0-3482 GCA_031403055.1 Hyphomicrobiaceae bacterium
CCAATGGGCACGAGCGCAAGCGCCGTCGTTGAACGGGCCGAGCCCAGCCTTCGCGACCCTGAAACGGCGTCGCGCGGGCATGGCTCGACGCTTGATATGGGGTGCGGCCGGGCGATTGGAAGGGGCGCCGGCACGGGCGCGGAGCTTGCGCCAATCGCATGAGCCACGCGCGGGTCGCCGACCGGTGCCAAGCCGTCGATCAGCAAGAGCGGGAGGTCTCACAGCCAGTCGATGGCAAGTACGACGGCATCGGATGCTGTTGGCGAGCGGCCTTCCGACCCTGATGCAACATTGCCGTCAGGGCGCGATGGCGAGCCTGTCGTCATGGATCGGATGCGGAGCTCTGGCCGGCCTCGCTTTGGGCCGGATATGTCAACTCGAGCTATTGAGTTTGCGTTTGGCCAATTTGGCTACTCGTTTCGAGGTATTCTTCGCCTTGCGTTGCTTGGCTTGTATGCGTTTGCGCCGCGCGTCCGACATGTTAGGCATGAAACATTCTCCTCAAGGTACAACGATTGGCATGGGTTTCTCTTGACCGGGTCCGGGTCCACCCAGCCGTTGTGCCACCGTATTCAGTCAGCGGTCGTTGGGCAAGTGTTGCACGCGCCATGTCGCCAGCTCGTGTACGTTCGTCGCTCGGCGTACGCCATGGGATCGGCCTCGATTTCGCCGGCGGGCAGCCTGCCGGCTCCCTTGCCTTTGGAATTGTCAGCCGCGCCGGGTGCGAGTAGATTTCGTCGATGAGCAAGCGCGTGAAAACCCCGTGACCGCCGATCCTCCCCGCATCGCCAGCCTCTACCGCTATCCGGTGAAAGGCATGAGCCCGGAGCGGCTCGACGAGGCCCTGCTCACGCCCGGCGAGGCGATCGCCCACGATCGTGCGTACGCAATCGAGAACGGCGCGGGGGGCTTCGATCCGGACGAGCCGCGCCACCTGCCGAAAATCCACTTCCTGATGCTGATGCGCAACGAGCGGCTGGCGACGCTGGAATCCCGCTTCGATCCGGCCACCCAAACCCTCACCATCCTGCGCGCCGGCAAGCAGGTCGCGCGTGGCCAGCTCGCCATCAAGCTCGGCCGGCAGATGGTCGAGCAGTTCCTCGCCGCCTACATGAAGAGCGATCTTCGTGGTGCGCCCAAGATCGTGCATGCGCCCGGGCACAGCTTCTGCGACATGGACGTGAAATGTCTGCATCTCGTCAATCTGGCGAGCCTCGCCGAGATCGAGCGCAAGGCGGACCGTCCGCTCGATCCTCTGCGCTTTCGGGCCAACGTCTATCTGCAAGGGCTGCCGGCCTTCGAGGAATTCCGCTGGGTCGGCCAACGGATCCGGCTCGGCGAAGCAACGCTCGAGGCCATCGCCCGCACCGAGCGTTGTGCCGCGACCAACGTCGATCCCTCGACCGGCGCCCGCGACATGGGGTTGCCGCAACTGCTGATGCGCAGCTATGGGCATAGCGACGTCGGGATCTATGCGGTTGTGAGCCGGCCGGGCACGATCCGGCCGGGTGATGCCGTGGGGTTGGCCTGAGGGTGGAAGCGCGTTTGTTTTCCCGCGCACTGGCGCGTATGTTTCATCGCATGAGCCAGATCACTACAACCGCGGCAGCGGGCCTGTCGCCCGAACAGCGCCGCGCCGAGATCGCGCGGCTCTACCATGAGGCGTTCGACCGCTTCGGCCCGGTTGCGCTCTGGAACCTGCGCCGGCATGAGCATCCCACTCCCGGGGATGCGCTGGCGATGACGCGGCAGCTCCGCATCGAGGGCAACATGGCGGCGCGGTTGCTCGCCGAGCGAATCGAGGCATTGTGCCGTGCCACTGACTAGGTTGCAGTCGAGGATCATGCAGGTGATCGCCAGTCAGCGCGACGCCGAGAGCTTCGTTGCGGGCGGCGTGCCGATCAATCGCGACGGGCCACGCTATTCGAGCGACATCGATATCTTTCACGACAGCGAGCGGCTCGTGACCCTTGCGGCCGAAGCGGATGCGAAGCTTCTGGTGGCCGCCGGGTTCGAGATCGAATGGTCGCGCCGGTTGCCGGCAATCCATACGCTCATCGTGCGCGACGTGGACGAGACCACGAAAATCGAGTGGGTCGCCGACAGCGACTATCGGTTCTTCCCGGCCGCAGCCGATCTGGAATTCGGTTTCGTGCTCGATATCGCGGATCTTGCCGTCAACAAGCTGATGGCGGCGGCAGGCCGGCGCGAGCCGCGTGACGTCGTCGATCTGGTGACGATCCACTCGCGCCATCTTTCGATCGGTGCGATCACCTGGGCAGCTGTCGATGTCGCGCCCGGATTCACACCGGAAGGTTTGATCGCCGAGGTGCGCCGGAATGCGCGCTACTCGCGTCCCGACTTCGAGGCGCTGGCCTCGATCCGGCCCATCGATGCCGACGACCTGATGAGGAAGCTGCGTGACGCTTTGGCTTCGGCAGAGGCATTCGTCGCCGCGATGCCGAGCGCGAAGGCGGGCCTGCTGTTCCTCGAGAACGGCCGGCCGGTCCAACCCGATCCATCGAAGCTCGGAATGTATCAGGAGCATCGCGCCCAGCGCCGTGGCCACTGGCCGTCCTCCTCGGAGATCGGCTCGGCGATGCTGGAGCGGTATGCAGAGCCGGGCGACAAGTGATCGTCGCGCGGTATGACTGTCGACATCCGCCGCGATACGAATGGCGAGGGGAAACAACTGATGCGCGCTCGGCTCGACGGCTCGCGGCTGACGCTCGAAGCGCAGACCCCCGATGAGACGACGGAGATTTGCGCCTGGGGCCGGCACCTCGCCGGCATGGTGCTCATGGTCGCCCCATCTGAGCCCGCGAGTTTCAGTCTTGAAGTCCTGGGCGCGCGTGACAATGTCTGCCGCGAGCCGATCAATGTCTGGAGCGGGGCGCCCGATCCGGCGATCCGCTCGATCGGCAATCTGGCGACGGCGCCGTTCACGCTCGATGGTGAGCCCTATGTGTCGGTCGAATCGTTCTGGCAGGGGCTGAAATTTCCGCAGGCCGAGCGCGCCCGCATTGCCGCGCTCGATGGGCACGCAGCGCATCAGGCGGCAAAGGTCCATCCCTATGGCGCGACCGTCAGCTATCGGGGCGAGGCGATCCTGGTCGGCACGTGGCGGCATTGGCGGTTGATGCAGCGCGCCTGCTGGGCCAAGTTCACCCAGAGCGAGCCGCATCGCCTGGCGCTGCTGGCATCCCTGCCAAGGCCGATCGAGCATCGCACCCAGCCTGACAGCAAGGCGATCCCCGGCGTCGTGATGGCCGACATCTGGATGCGGATCAGGGCGGCACTGGCGGCGGGGGGCGAAGGGCCCTATCCGGCCGAATGGACCAAGGAGTAGGCATCGATGGCACAAAAGCGCAGTTTCGACCGTGTGGCCGCGCTGGCGGCAGCCCAGCTCATCGCCGACCTGCGGCTGCGCCGGAACGGCGTCATGCCGCCGCTCACGGCATTGCCCGAGGAGCTGCGCCCCA
>JANNSW010000017.1:0-3749 GCA_031403055.1 Hyphomicrobiaceae bacterium
TGCAGCTCCGCCTCGCTCATGTCGCGCAAATGGGTGGCGATCGACCAATTGTGGCCGAACGGATCCACGATGATGCCGTAGCGGTCGCCCCAGAACATATCGGCGACCGGCATTTTCAAGGTCGCTCCCGCCGCGACGGCGCGCTTCACGAAAGCATCGACGTCGGCAACGAACAGGTGGATCGTCACCGGCGTGCCTTTGAGCGACTTGGGCGACAGCGCGCCCCATTCCGGCATCTCGTCGACCAGCATCACCGAGGAGCCGCAGATCTCCACACAAGCATGCACCAGCTTGCCGTCCTTGCCCGGCAGGCGGATCAGCTCGACCGCGCCGAAGGCTCGCTTGTAGAAGTCGATGGCCGCCGCCGCGCCGGCGCAGACGAGATGGGGCGAAAGCGTATGCATGTGGCTGGGAACGGCCTTCGCCTTTGGCCTCGCCATTGCCGCAGGCTTGGCAACGGCCTTCGAGGCCGGCTTGGCCTTCACTGGTGACTTGGTCATAACGGCTACTCCTGTGCAAACTTGAAGTTTCAGCGCGACTTTCGATGTGAAACCGGCGCGATGGGCGGTCAGTTGCCCTCGCAGCAGCAATCGCCGTTCGCGTCCTCGCCATACTTGTCGTGATGCCGCCACCAGGACATAGGTGGGTCGAGTGCTTCCTCATTTCGCCCCCTGGGCAGCAGGTCGATAAACATGTAGGCCGTGCAGAGCATCTCGTCGCCGCGCGCGAAGGTCGAATAGGTGTGAAAGATCTGGCCAGCGTCGTTGCGGATGAAGACGCTGAAACCGGAAAGATCCTCGATTTCGAAGTCGAGAGGACGGTAGTTGTAGAGGGCCCTGCCTCCCCCGATGTCCTCGAGCCTGAAGGAGACATCGAAATCGTAGTTGAAGTCGCTGCCGCTCGACGAGACCCACTGGAATGGCCAGCCCATACGCTGCTTGAAGCGCTCGATTTCGGCGATCGGCGCGCGCGAAATGGCGACAAAACTCGCATCGCGCGCCTGGATATGGGGTAAAGCGGCGCCCACGTGATCGGCAATTAAGGAGCAACCGACGCAGCCTTCTTCCCAGCCTGGAGCAAACATGAAGTGTTGAACGATGAGCTGGTTGCGGCCGCTGAAGAGTTCCGCAAACGTTGTGCGGCCGGTCGGTCCAGCGAAGACATAGTCCTTCTCGACCAGAACCCATGGCAGCTCACGGCGTCTTGCCGCCATCGCGTCGCGGGCTGTCGTGAACGCCTTCTCATCGGCGAGGAAAGCGCTGCGCGCGGCGTGCGCGTCGGATTTGCAGACGACCTTGTTGCTACTCATGGCGCGTGCTCCTTCAAGACCGTTCGAGCTGGACATCGGTGACGTGCATGAACCTAGTGTTCTCACTCATTCATTTGGTACCCGTCTTCCCGGACGCCGCCGTCGTGTCGGAGGCACGCCTCCGGCGTGCCGGCGGTGATCCGGGATCCAGGGGCCAATGGCAAGGCCGTGCCGCGGGACTCCTGGACCCCGGCTCGACCTTTGGTCGGCCGGGGAAGCGGGTACTTTTTGATTGTGCCGGAACACTATCGATCATGGGATCAATCGCGGATCGTGGCTGCGTCGGTAACCTCGGCTGGTGCGGCAGGAATGCGGGTTGTTTGCGATTTCGATCGTGCCTCATTCATTTCGTGCTTTCCTTTCTGATCCCGGGCTCGAACAACAGCTCGACATAACGGCGCAGGTGATCGATCGACTGCGCGGCGATCCCGGGCCCGCCCCGCGCCTTGGCGAGGATGAAGGCGCCCTGCAGCACCGCCTGCATGTGCAGGGCGAGGCTGCCTGCGGTCCAGTCGGCTTCGATGCCGTGCGTTCTCATCGCCTGGGCGATATCCAGCTCGACCTTCTCCGCATGCTCCGCGATCGAGCGTTCGCAGGCGTCCCGGATGCCAGGGTGACTGTCGAACGTCTCCTGCACCAAGGTGCCGGCAAGGCAGGTGAACTCGCAGACCCGGCCCTGCAGGATCGCCCTGCGGAAGTCGATGTAGCCGAGCACCCGGTCGAGGGGATCGGCGTGGCCGTGGTAGGGCGCCGTAGCGAAGAAGGCGCCCGTGACCTCGGACCAGTGGTTGGCGGCGGCAATTGCCAGCATGTCCTTGCTCTTGAAGTGGTGGAAGAACGCGCCCTTGGTCACGCCGGCCGCGTGGCACAGATCCTCGACGGTCGTCGCCGCATAGCCCCTCTCCCGGACCAGCGACAGAGCGGCATCGAGCAACTTGATCCTTGCCGTCGGGCCATTCGCTGCTCGGGGCAATTCGGTCTCCATGAATTTATACATACCAACTGGTTGGTATTCTGTCAAGGCCGTTCCTGCTGGCAAGCAGCGGTTAACGCAACTCTGCCAGGCTCGAAGGTCTCGTTTCGCCTCGGGGGCTGGCATGCGTGGCAAGGTGCTGAGACAGGTTCCATTCGACGGCATCGTCTGCATGGGCGGGCTCGACTGGTGGTACCACAATCGCGGCCATTTCGATTTCCAGATCCTGCGCCGGCTCGCGCGGCAAATGCCGGTGCTCTATGTCAACTCGATCGGCGTCAGGATGCCTTCGCCCGGTGGCGACCCCCGTTTCATCGAGCGGGTGGGCCGCAAGCTCGCGAGCTTGAAGCGCGGTCTCGTGCATGTCGAGAACGGTTTTCACGTCTTCTCCCCGGTGTCGGTGCCCGGTGGCGCCGGGCGGCTCGCGACCGGCTGGGCGCTGGCGCCCCAGATCCGTCTGGCGGCGCGCCGCGCGGGGCTGCGCCGGCCGTTGCTTTGGGTGCATTGCCCGGTCGACGGCGGCCTGATTGGCGCGCTGCGGCCCGCGGCGGTGCTGCTGCAGCGCACCGATCGGTTCGAAGCCTTTCCCGACGGTGATCCGGTGGTGCTCGGGCGGATGATTGCGGACCTGAAGGCGCGGGCCGATCTGGTCCTCTATTGCAATGGCGAGCTGATGCGGGCGGAGGAAGGCGAGGTGCGACGCGCGGCACTCGTGACCCACGGCGTCGACCTCGCGCGCTTCGTTGCGGCAGGATTGGCGGGCGGACCCGAGCCTGCCGCCATGGTGGCGCTGCCGCGTCCGCGTGCCGCCTTCATCGGCGCGATCGATGCCCACACCTTCGACCCCGACCTGTTCAATCAGGTGGCGGGGCTGCTGCCCGATGTGACGTTCGCCATGATCGGCGGCTCCACGCTCGCTCCCGGCTGGTGCCCGCATCGAAACGTCCATTTCCTCGGCCGCAAACCCTACGACGAGATCGCCACTTACATGGCCGCCGCCGACGTGCTGCTGATGCCCTGGAACAAGAGTGAGTGGATCAGGGCCTGCAACCCGGTGAAGCTGAAGGAGTATCTGGCTGTCGGCCGGCCGGTCGTCACGCGCGATTTCCCCGCGCTCGCGCCGTTTCGGGATCTGGTCAGCGTGGCCGACGGCGCTCCCTCGTTTGCCGCCGCGATCCGCCAGGCGCTCGCCGAGCCCACCGATGCCGCCATCGCCCGCCGCCGCATTGCCAGCGAGGACTGGGACGAGAAAGCCGGCGAGGTCAGGGCCGCGATCGGCGAGCTCGGGCTGGTGCTGCCGCGGCGGGAGCCTCGCGTCAGCGCAGCAGCCTAGAAAGTAACTGGCCGCGAGTCATGCGGCGATCGGCTTGATCTCCACGTCATAGCCGAGGCTCTGCAGCTTGGCGACGAGGCGTTTCATTTGGGTGGGCTTGGTCCGGCGCTCGAAGTGGTCGGCGCCGAGGTCCT
>JANNSW010000018.1:0-3720 GCA_031403055.1 Hyphomicrobiaceae bacterium
GAAGCCGCCATAGGCCGTCACCATCAGCGTGCGCTCGACCTCGGCGGGATCCAGGTCGACGAAGGGGCCGCGGGCTCGCCCGCTCGCATTGTAGAGCACGAGGTCGAGCTCGCCGAAATCCCGGTCGATCGCGGTGAACAACTGCTCGACCGATGGCGCCGAGGCCGCGTCCGTGGTGAACGCCCGCCCGCCGATCTCACCCGCGAGCCGGTCGAGCTTGCCGGGGGTGCGGGCAGCGAGCGCGACCTTGGCACCATCCCGGGCGAGGGCCCGCGCGAAGCTGGCGCTGATGCCGTCGCCTGCCCCGACGATCAATGCGCGCTCGATCATGGTGGGCACTCCGAGATAATGGCAATGGGCAGGACCGTCTCGCCAGAAACACGATCGCATCCGAGGCTCTGCCGGCATCCCGAAACAATCATGGCCCTGGCACCAGTCGCAACTGGCATACAGAGCCATATCCAGCCGATTTGCGGGGAGCAATCAGCCGATGGGGACCGATCCGCGTGCCGCTCGACCCACAACACCAAATCCGCCTCGGCGGATCAAGCGTGAGTCTAACGCTGAGCGGCACGAGGACCGCCTGTACTACCCGGTGGCGTCATGCCTCCCTCCATCGTGGTTGCTGGCATCGACCGCGAGCGCTTGCTGCGAGATGGATTCCGGCGCCGCTGCCCTGCAGGTACGCGGCAGGCCCGGCTCGTCTCCGCTGATGCTGCTCGAGCGGTCGAAGGCAGGATCGCTCCGAAAGGTTGCACTGTCAAGTCGAATACGTTGATCTGGCGCTCAATCAGCCCCGCACTCCACTGCTTCGAACGCTGCCGCGAAGGTTGCCCTCAGCGCCATGTCGACCTCCGGGCGAGAGACGAGGATGCCGAGGTCGAAAAGACTGGTCACGCCGTGCCCGACGATGCCGCACGGGACGATGCCGGCGAAATGCTCGAGGTCGGGCTCGACGTTGAGCGCGACGCCGTGATAGGCGACGCCGCGACGCACCCTGACCCCGATCGCCGCGATCTTGTCCTCGACATCGACGCCCCGCTCGGGCCGGCGCACCCAGACGCCGATGCGATCCGCCCGGCACTCGGCCCGCACATTGAAGCGCGCGAGCGCCATGATGATCCAGCGCTCGAGGCGGCCGACATGTCCGCGCACATCGCCCCCACTTGGGCGCAGGTCCCGCATCACATAGGCGATGCGCTGGCCGGGGCCGTGATAGGTGAAGCGCCCGCCGCGGCCGGTGCGGTGGACCGGGAAGCGGCTCGGCTCGATCAGCTCCTCGGGTCGCGCGCTGGTGCCGGCGGTGTAGAGCGATGGGTGCTCGAGCAGCCAGACGAGATCCTCGGCTTCGCCAGCAGCAATAGCCGCGACGCGGGCCTCCATCGCGGCGACAGCTTCCGCGTAGCCGACGGGCGCTTCCGAGATCCGCCATTGGGTCCTGCCAGACGCAGGCAGGCCCGTCATGGCCATGCGCCGGGACGGGTTTCGATCCGCCCTGACATGACATGCACCACGCGGCCCGAAATCCGCACACCCGATAGCCGGCCATCCCGCTTTGCGACCGTCACCCCGATCTCGCTCGGCCGGCCCATCTCCACGCCCTGATGCACGGTGAGCGCGAGGCCGAGCGCCGGACGCGGATCGAGATGGGCGAGCAGCGCGGCGAGCGCGCCATTGGCGCTGCCGGTCGCAGGGTCCTCGTTGGTGCCATCGAGGGGGGAGAACATGCGCGCACGCACCGGCGCGTCCAGCCCGGCGCGCACATAGAGGTGGATCGCGTCGGCGCCGTCGGCGGGCAGGAGGCGAGCGAACGGCTCCATTCGGACCCGGACGCGGGCGAGCGCCTGGAGGCTCGCAAGCTCGACGATCAGGAAGCCGAGCCCAACCGAGGCGACCTGCGGCCGGTGGCTCGATGTCAGGATATCGGCCTCATCGAGGCCCACCGCCGCTGCGACGCTCGCTGGCTCGAACGCTCGTCCGAGCGACAGCGGCTCGGGCGCGGTGATCGTCGCTCCCACGATTGCGCCAGCTTCCCGCAGCACCTCGACCGCGACCAGACCGGCCTTCTCCTCGAGCATGAGGCGATCGCCGACCGGTCGACCGAACACCTTGCCCTGCCGCGCCAGCACATAGGCCGTTCCGACATTGGGGTGGCCGGCGAAGGGCACCTCCCGGCCGGGCGTGAAGATTCGCACGTTGGCGGTGTTGGCCACATTGCCCGGCGGCAGCACGAACGCCGTCTCCGCATAGTTGAATTCTCGCGCGACCGCCTGCATCTCGGCCGTCATCAGTCCGCGCGCGTCGAGCACGACCGCGAGCGGATTGCCCGAATAGGCCTTGGCAGTGAACACATCGACAGTCACGTAGTCGAGCGCCACGCTATCGCTCCTTGTGATCGATCCGCCCCGTTCCGGTGAAGAGCCCACCGGGAAAGAGGATCAGCAGCCCCGTCAATAGCACAAAGGAGGCGACGTCGCGGTACTCGGCCCCATAGCATGCCGACCAGAACGTCTCGACGAGGCCGAGCAGCGCTGCGCCAGCAAATGCCCCCCCGATCGAGCCGAGGCCGCCGACAACGGCCACGAACAGGGTTTTGAGGCCGATCACGAGCCCCGTGTAGAAGCTGACCGAGCCATAGTTGACGGCGAGCAGGATGCCCGCCGCCGCTGTCGCCGCCGAGGCGATGGCGAAGGTGACGAGCAGCGTCCGCCCGACGTCGACGCCGGTCAGCTCCGCCATGCCGAGATCCTGCGCGCAGGCCCGCCAGTCCCGGCCGAACGGGTGTCGCTCGATGAAGAGGAAAAGGCCCGCGCCGAGCACACTTGCCACTGCGAGCAGAACAGCCTGCATGGTGGTCAGCGACAGCGGAAACCGGGCGGTGCCTCCCAACTGCAACCGCTCGTTCAGGATCGGCATCAGCCAGAGGTCGCGGCTGGCGTTTTGCAGTCGCATCAATTCTTCGAGCATGATCGCGACCCCGAGCGTCGCCACGATCATGGCCAATCCCGGCGCGCCGATCAGCGGCCGGATCGCCGCCCGCTCGATCAGGACGCCGACGATCGTGGTGTTGGCGAGCGCATAGAGCGCGGCGAGTGCGACGGGAACGAGTGTCATGCCGGGCAGCTTCAGCATCAGGAACAGCGACAGGTTGATGACGATGCATCCCGCCCAGATCGCCAGCGCTCCCAACGCGAGGTTGGTCCGGTTGGTGATGCCATGCATCAGCACATAGGAGACGGCGAGCAGGCCGTAGAGGGCGCTGATGACGGCGGCGTTGATGAGCTGCTGGACGACGAAGGGCCAGCTCATGGGCGGTTCCAGGGTCGGAGGACGGCGCTGCTCATGGTAGTCTGTGGCCAGTTTGAGGGAACGGGGAGTGATGCGGCGATGATACCGCGAATGCGCATGGTTTGGCCTGCCCTGCTCGCGGCGGTCCTCGCGCTCCTTGCCGCCTGCGAGCCGGGCGAGGATCAGCCCTATGTCGCGTTCGAGGGCGGCGGCTTCGTTTTCAACTATCGCGTCGCCGAGGCCTATTACGGGTTCAATGTGCGGCCGATGCGACAGCTCGCCGTCGGCACCGTGATCGAAGCCGAGTTCGAGGACCCGGCCGGCGGCCCGCCGATCGTCGAGCGCCAGACCGTGCAGGGCGAGCGACTTCGCTACTCGTTCCGCACCCGCGGCCTCCAGGGCATCGAGGCAGGCAAGCCCTACCGCGTCAAC
>JANNSW010000019.1:0-15815 GCA_031403055.1 Hyphomicrobiaceae bacterium
GCGAGCCCCGCGCCGGCACCCAGCACCATGCCGCGCAACAAGACGACGATCGGTTTGGGATGGCGCGCGATCTGCTGGACGACCTCCCAGGTCGCGCGGCGATGCGCACGCAAGATGTGGCCATTGCCGGCAGCCGCCCGCTGCAGCCCGGCGAAGTCGTGCCCGGCCGAGAAGCCATGCTCGCCAGCGCCCTCGAGCACGATCAGCGCGGCGTCGTCCTCACGGCCTGCCCGTGCGAGCCCCTCGCGCAGCCCCGTCAGCACGGCATTGCCGAGCGCATTCAGCGATGCCGGGCGATTGAGCGCGACGAAGGCGGCCCGCCCTTCCCGGCGATAGGTCACGGCGCCGGGGTCGCAAGCGCCCTGCCGTGCTTGCTCGATCTGCGCTGTCATCAGCCGTGTGCCCAGGCCCAGTAGAGTTCTCGTGCACGCTTGGCGACCGGCCCCGCCTGCAGATCGCAGCTCTCGATACGGGTGACTGGCACCACCTTGGAATGATTGCCGGACGCGAAGATCTCGTCCGCATCGAGGAAATCCTCGATGCCGAGCGAGCGCTCGACGACCTCCCGGCCGTCACTCTTCAGGAGGCCGAGCACGCGCTGGCGGGTGATGCCGTTCAGGAACGAGCCGTTGGGCACCGGCGTCATCACCACGCCGTCCTTGACGAGGAAAATGTTCGAGGTCGCCGTCTCGACCACATTGCCGAGCATGTCGCGCACCAGCGCGTTGTCGAAACCGCGCGAGCGCGCTTCCGTCACGGCACGCGCGTTGTTGGGATAGAGGCAGCCGGCCTTGGCGTTGGTCGGCATGGTCTCCAGCGTCGGTCGCCGGAACGGCGAGAGGGTGAGCGAGAACCCCTTGGGCGAGATCATCGGCTCGGCCGACAGGAAGATCAGGAAGCGCGTGGTCTCGGGGTCCGGCGGCACGCCCATGTAGCCAGCACCCTCCGCCCAATACATCGGCCGGATGTAGATCGCTTCCTTGCCTTTGAACCGCTTCAGGCCATCGCGCACGAGGCCGAAGATTTCCTCGCCGCTCTTCTGCGGACTCAAGCCGAGTGCGACCGCCGAAGCGTTGAGCCTGGCGCAGTGGCGGTCGACATCGGGCGTCACGCCCTCGAACGCGCGCGCGCCATCGAACACGCTCGAGCCCAGATGAAAGGCATGGGTGCGCGCGGAGATGATCGGCGGCGCACCCTCATGCCAGTCCCCGTCAACATAAGTCCAGCACTCGGATTGCTTTGCCATGGCAACTGCTCCCTCGCTCCGTTCGCTGCTACTATAGGGCGGGTCAGCGGCGGCACAAAGCCGTCGATCACGGCTCGCGGCTGGCCCAGTCGCCAGCGCGCCGGCCACGCAGCTGATCCAGGCTCGACGCGCCCGTCTGCTCCAGCCAGGCGAGGAGCGATTGTTTGATCTCGCCGATCAGCCGTGGGCCCGAAAAGACGAGCCCGGTATAGAGCTGGAGCAGCGACGCGCCTGCCTCGATCTTGCCGATCGCGGTCTCTCCCGACCCGATCCCGCCAATGCCGATCAAGGGCAGCCGGCCCTCGCTCAGCAGATACGCACGAGCGAGCATTCGGGTCGAGCGCCGGTAGAGTGGGGCTCCTGACAATCCGCCCGCCTCGGTGGCCGCCCGGTCCTTCAGGCCGTCGCGGGCGAGTGTCGTGTTGGCGATGGCGGCGGCGTCGACCCTGTGGGCGATCAGCCGATCGATGATCGCGGGCAGATCGTCGTCGGCAATGTCGGGCGCGAGCTTGACGACGATCGGGAGAGCGCGCGCGAGCTTTCCGGCGGCCTCGTCGCGCGCCGGCATCACCCGGGCGAGTAGCGATTCGAGCGCGTCGGGCCCCTGCAGATCGCGCAGGCCCGGCGTGTTGGGGGACGAGATGTTGACGGTCAGATAGGCGGCATGGGGGGCGAAGGCATGGACCCCGGCCACATAGTCGGCGATGCGGTCGCTCGAATCCTTGTTGGCCCCGATGTTGATGCCGACAATCCCGCCCAGCCCTGCGCGCAACCTGCGCTCGAGCCGCTCGACCGCGGCCTGATGGCCGCCATTGTTGAAGCCGAGGCGGTTGATCACGGCCCGGTCCTGCACGAGACGGAACATGCGCGGCTTCGGGTTGCCCGCCTGCGGCATTGGTGTGAGGGTTCCTGCTTCCACGAATCCGAAGCCGAGCGCCAGCAATGCATCGGGCACGCGTGCGTCCTTGTCGAACCCCGCCGCCATCCCGAGCGGATTGGCAAAGTCGATCCCGAGTACCCGCGTCGCCAAACGCGCGTCGTCGCGGCGGCCCGGCCGGTGCCGCAGCCGGGCGAGAGCGCTGATGGCGACACCATGCGCGGTCTCGGCATCGAGCCTGAACAGGGCTGGCCGCAACAGAGGATAGAGCTTGCGGATCAAAGGGCGACCTCGTCGGGAAACAGATGCACTCCATCGGCAGCGAGCGGCAGCGGCTTTGCCCAAACCACGGCCGCTCGCGCCAGGGTGCCATGAACATGGGGGAAAAGCGCTCCCCCGCGCGAGCGCTCCCAGACGAGCTGGGCTCCGAGCCGGTCCACGGCGATCGCCAGCAGCATCAGTCCGGCCCGCCCGGCGAAGTGCTTGGCGGCCGTAGCCCGGACCTGGCTCGCATCGGAGAGATGGATGAAGCCGTCGCGCCGATCGTCGGGCGATCCGGCATAGCATCCCGCGCTCGCCAACTCGTCCCAGTCCGCTGCTTCACAGATTTTGTAGATCAAGCTCATCTTTTGTCGCAGACCCCAGTATTGTCGTAAAATTGTCACACGAGCGCTCGCTTCGACCGCTTCCGAGCAGTATCCGATCTTCCCTGGCAGTGCTGCGACTGCTAGGTCTTGCGGCAGGGAAACGATCCAAGGGCGCTGGCAAAAATACAGACTGAGCCAGCGAGTCAACAAAAGATCATGGTACAATACAGCGCGGAGATCGCCACGATGGGCGGCCTCCTCAGTGGCGAGCGTGTGCTCACTGTTCCCACCTACCAGCGCCCTTATACGTGGGGTGCCAAACAAATCGACACGCTCTTCTCCGATCTGTCGGAGAAGATGGATGATATGCTGGAGCGCGGCGAGCAAAGCGGACAGTATTTCCTCGGCATGATCCTGTTGCTCGGCAACGGCCAGAAGCCGGACCGGCGCGGCAGGTTTCGATTCGGACGAGCGCCGCCGGCAGCAGTGCCGGTCGATATCGTCGATGGCAAGCAAAGGCTCGTGACCATCACGATCATGCTCGCCATGCTGCGCGACCGGCTCGGGGCCGAAGGAGCCGGGCTCCAGGCGTTGATCGGTGAAGTCTCGGGTTCCGCAAGATCCGGCCGTTTCACTGCACGGATCGGGCTGAGTGGGGAGGAGGCCGAGTTTTTCGCGGCGCATGTTCTCCCCGTCGGGACCACGAGCAAGCCCGTTCCGCCAGGTCAGCGCACCAAGGGCGCACGCTTCCTCAGGACCGCACGCCGGCTGATCCGCCGCGAGCTCGACGATCCGTCCTGGACGCGCGACCGCATGCTGGCGCTGGCCGACCTCCTGCAGCACCGCTGCATCGTCAACATCATGCAGACCGACGATTTCGCCAATGCCTACCAGATGTTCGTCGTGCTCAACGGCACGGGCCTCGACCTGACCAATGCCGATCTGATGAAAGCGGTTCTGATCGGCCTGCTGCCGCAGGCTAGGCGCGCGCACTATCACGAGGTCTGGACCGAGCTCGAGCGCAGCCTCGGCGGGGCAGCCTTCGATGACCTGTTCACTCATATCAAGGTGATCGAGAGCCGGCGCCACAGCCCGGTCGTCGAGCAGATCCCGGCCATGGCGGCGGCCGACGGCGTCGAGCACTTCTTCGAGACGGTGCTGATCCCGACCGCCGGGCGCCTCGATCTCATTCAGTCGGCGACCCACGCGGGAGCGCCTCAATCGGCCGAGATCAACCGCCTCCTGACCTATCTGGGTTGGCTGCGCAGTCACGACTGGAAGCCAGCCGTGCTCGTCTTGCTGCGGGACAACCCGGACCGGCCCGACAGGCTGCTCGCGTTTCTGCAAGCGCTCGACCGGCTTTGCTATGGCCAGCTCCTGCTCGGGATTGGCAGCGAGCGGCGCAGGAAGCGCTATCGCAAGGTGCTCGATCTCGTGCTGGCGGGCTCTGCCTTCGATGGCCGCGACAGCCCGCTCGACCTCACCCGCGACGAGCAGAAAGGCATGTTGTTCCAGGCCAACTCCAACCTCTATGCGCGCGGGTCCTATGTGTGCAAGCTCGTGCTGCTGCGGCTGTGCGAGACCTATCCGGGCAGCCAGCTTCCCAGGGACATCAGCCGCATCTCGGTCGAGCACGTGCTGCCCCAGAACATCGGCACCAGCGACTACTGGCGTGTGCGGTTCCCAGATGCCGAGGGCCGTGAGCGCGCGGTGCGCTCGATCGCCAATTTCGTGCTGCTCTCACGCAAGCAGAACGACGACGCGCGCAACCAGGCCTGGGACCGCAAGCGCGAGATCTATTTCCGCGAAGGCAAGAGCACGCCGTTCACCGTGACCAATCAGTTGCAGGAGCTTGCCGACTGGACCCCGGAAATCATGGCTGAGCGGGAGAAGGGCCTGGTCGACCGGCTGAGAGAACTCTGGTCGCTCGATGGGCCCAACGATGCCCCCAAGCCGAGGCGTTCCAGGAAGCCCGGGAATTGAAGCCGTCACGGTCGCACCTCTCGCCAACCGGCCGGTAACCGGTCTGCGACGGATTTGGCGCGAAGGGGTGTGTGTTGTTGCCCAGCCTGGCTGCGTCCTGATAGGACTGACGTGAGCGGGTATTGCGTTTTTGGAGCTCGGGATGGCGCTGCCGAAGGACATCGAGGCTGCCAAGAACAGCTATGCGACCGAGCACGGGCTGAAGCCAGCCGACCCGGCGACCTTCGAATCCTTTGCCGCCCACTATGTGATGCGCAGCCGTGGCTTCACCAAGGTGGAAGCCCAGATGGCGATGGAGGGCGACAAGCGGATCATGACCGGCGGCTCGGGCGATATCCAGCTCGACGGCATCGCCGTGCTCGTCAACGATGAGCTGCTCGCCCCCGGCGACGACATCAACGAGTACGACGAGGAGGTCGAAGCGGGCGCGCCGTTCAAGGTATCGTTCCTGTTCGTGCAGGCGACCGGTCGTGACTTCAAGAAACAGAGCCGCGCGCCGGTCGGCCAGGAAAGCCTCTCCTCCAAGATCCAATCCTTCGGGTTCGGTGTGTTCCGCTTCTTCAGCGAGTTGAGCGAATCCTCGCCCGCGATCAACAGCGGCGTCAAAAAGTGGATGCGCCAGAAGAAAGAGATTTTCGAGTTCCTCGACCGCCACAAGCTCGACCAGCGCTGTGACTGCACCATGTATTTCGTCTGGCCGGGGATCTGGCGCGAGGAAGGCAATCAGGCCGACGTCAAGCGCGCCGCCGAGGAGATCATCCATCAGAACGTCAATCTGATGCGCCGCTTCCAGGCCGTCGCCTTCGAGCCGATCGACCAGGGCCGGCTGTCGATGCTGGTGCGCTCCGCGATCGAGGAGAACGAGGTCGAGATCGACCCCTCGACCTTCGTCAAATCGCCCCCGCTCGACGGGATCGAGGCCTGCTACCTCGGCTATCTGCCTGCGCGCGATCTACTGCGGATGATCACCACCAAGCCCGACGAGGAAGGTCGCGTCGACATCCTCCACTCGGCCTTCAACGAGAACATCCGGGTGTTTGCGGGCGACGGCAACCGCGTCAACCAGAGCATCGGGCAGACGCTCGCGGATCGCCGCCGCCGCACCCACATGCTGGTGCGCAACAACGGCATCACCATCCTCGCCAAAGGATTTCGCGAGCGGATGTTCAAAGGCACGATCGTGCTGAAGGACTATCAGATCGTCAACGGTTGCCAGACCAGCCACATGGTGTTCCACCATGCCCGCGAGCACGGGGACGCGGCCATCGCTGGCCTGAACCTGCCGGTGAAGCTTGTGATCACCACCGACGAGGCGGTGATCGATGACGTCATTCTCGGCGCCAACCGCCAGTCGCCGATCGAGGAGACGCAGATCGTTGCCAAGCGCGATTTCGTCGCGCGCCTGGCCAAGACGTTCCGCGAGCGCGGCAGCGAGCCGGGCGTGCCCCAGATCTGGCTGGAGAGCCGCACCGGCGAATGGCGCAATCTCTCGGGTAAGAAGGGGATCCGCGTCGTCAGCCTGCCCGACCTGACCGAGGCCTTCGCTTCGGCAATCCTCGAGATCCCCCACTCCGTGCAGCGCGCCCAGAAATCTGACCTGCTCGACAAGATCCGCAAGGGCGCGATCTACAGCGACAAGCACCAGCTCGACTACTACTACATCAGCGGGTTGCTGCTGTGGCGCGCGCGAGAAGCCGTCGAGACGTTCGTGCGGACGGAATCGAAGGGCCGGTTCGAGACGTGGCGCAGCTATCCGGCCAAGCAGCAATTGATCTACGCCATGCGGCTGCTGCTCGAGCCCGAGCGGGCGAACGGCGCCGGCAAGGAGTTCGCGGGCGCCGAGGAGGAGTTGCTCGACGCAGGCCATGCGCGGAAGTTCCTGGAAACCCTTTGCGATCAGGGACGGGCGCATCAGGCCGGACGCAAGGCGTTGCAGCTGGTCGACAAAGCCGAGGCGAGCCTCAAAGCTGCGTTGTTGGACGCCGCGCGCTCGGGCGGTGGCACCGAGGTCGAAATTGCCAACAAGGTCAACCTCGCCTCCGCGCGCCCGCTTTCCCAATTTGCGCGCATGGCGGAGATGACCCAGACCATCAAAGTCGCTGCGATGACCGAGCGTGACGCTCGGAAATAGCGTGCTTTCGATCTCCGACTGTCAGTCCCACTCGGGAAACCGCCCTTCGCTTGCGAGCGAGGAGAAGGCTGTGCGCAGCCGCGTCATCAGCTCGGTGCGGCTCGCAGCCGGCGGCAGCGGCTCGCCGATCAGCACGTCGCAGAAAAAGGGAACCGGCAGCCAGCTTCCTTTCGGCAGGGCCTTGCCGAGGCCGTGCAGAAACACGGGTACGACCGGCGCCTCGGGTACGCGCATGGCGAGGCGTGCGATCCCGCTCTTGAAGGCCGCCAGCTCCTCGGGATTGCCGCGTGTCCCCTCCGGGAACAGCACCAGGATCTCACCGCGCTGCAAAGCCGCGACCGGCTCGGCGAATGGGTCTGCATTCTCGCCGTTGCGGATGGTCCTGGCTGCATCGCGGTCGAAGGGGATGATGCCGATCAGCCGCTCCGAGACGAAGGCGAGCAGCTTCGACTTCAGGAAATAGTCGGCTGCCGCAACCGGGCGGACCTTCGGCACGGCACTGAGCGGGAACAGCGACATCAACACCAGCGTGTCGAGATGGCTGTTGTGGTTGGCGGCGACGATGGCGGGTCCGTGGTCGGGCAGCCGTTTGCGATTGCGCACGTTGAGGCCGATCACGATCAGCACCAGTGGCCAGACGAGCAGCGCGAAGAAGGCGATCTTGAGCGCGTCAGCGAGCCAATTGCGGGTCGAGCCCATGGCTCACCAGAACGCCGGATTGAAGAAGCGGGTGTAGTGGAGAAACAGCGGCGCGGTGAAGATGAGGCTATCGACCCGGTCGAGGATGCCGCCATGGCCGGGGATCATGGTGCCTGAATCCTTGATGCCGAGGTCGCGCTTCAACGCCGAGATGCTGACATCGCCGAAGAAGCCGAGCACCGCGATCAGGAGGCCGAGGCCGAGCCCATAGAGCGGCGACTGGGCGGTGGGTTGACCCGGCATCAGCACGGGAACGATGAGGACGGCGACAACGGCAGTGGTGGCGAGGCCGCCCAGGAACCCGCCCCAGGTCTTGCCCGGGCTGACCTTGGGGATGATGCGGCGATGGCCGAAGCTCTTGCCCCACACATATTGCGCGACATCATTGAGCTCGGTCAGCACCAGCAGCAGCAACACCAGGGAAGCGCCTTCGGCGATGCCGGTCTGGTCCTTCGGCAGCACCAGCAGGTAGGCGATATGGCCGAGCGCGTAGACGGCCGTCATCATGCCCCAGTGCAAGGTGCCCACTGCCTTCAGGAAGCCCTCCGTGTGACCGAGCACCACCATCGTCGAGGGCAGAACGATGAACATGTAGACCGGCACGAAAATGACGAAGAAGCCGTACTGGGCGGTCCAGATGAACCACGCCTGGATCGGAATCGACAGATAGGCGAGTGCGAGCACCTCACGGTCGGCCCGCCGCGTCGGGATGATCGAGAAGTACTCTTTCAGCGCGAGGAAGCTGAGGAAAGCGAAGAAGACGACCGCGACCGAGCGACCGAGCAAAAGCGCGCCGGCAGCGAGCGTCACCATCACCCACCAGGAGCGCACGCGCTTGATCAGCTCGGTCTCGCCCCGGACGGGCCTGTCGCGCATCAGATAGTGAGAGACGAGCGAAGCGAGCCCCAAACCCAGATAGATCAGCAGGATCACGCCGACGGCATTGGGCTGCAGTCCGGCGGCCGAAGCGATCCAGTCGATCAACCCCGTCAGCGACATCGGCTAGCTCCCGCTCGCGGCGTCGAGGGTGCCGCGCACCCGGTTGAAGATGGTCAGGATGCCGAGCGAGGCGATCGCCAGCAGCGCGAGGTCGATCAGGAGAGCACCACCGAGCCCGCTCGCTGCGATCAACGCCAAGGCTGCATAGGCGAGCGCACGATCGCTCTTTCCCATCGGGCCGTCATAGCGGCGCGTGCCGCCGGCAAGCAGCGAGGCAAGGCCCGCCCCTTCGGCGATGAGGGCGATCAGCACCGCGATCACGGCGAGCCCGCCGCTCACTCCGGGCAGCAGGGCGAGCGGCGCATAGAGCGCGGCATCGCCCGCCATGTCACAGATCTCGTTCAGCAGCGCGCCCAGCCGGCTCGCCTGCCCGTGCTCGCGCGCGAGCATGCCGTCGATTGCGTTCAGTGCCATCCGGGCGAACAGCACGATCGGGAGCATCAGCAAGGGCAGCACAGCTCCGGGAAAGATCCAGAGCAGCAGGCCTTCGGCGAGCGACAGCGCGAGCGCGGCGAGCGTCACCTCGTTGGCCGTGATGCCGCGTGTCGCGAGCTCCTGGGTGATCGGCCGCAGGCGCGCCTGAAACATCGGTTTGATGTCGTAGAGTGATGCCATGGCTCAAGCGCTCCCCGGCAACAGCTGCGGGCGGCGGGCCTCGATCCCCCGCAGATAGGTCTCGACCAGATCGCGTATCAGCACGCGTGCGCTCTGCGCCGTCACGTTGGTGAGCTTGTCGGCGACCGAGAGCGAGCAGATCCCGTGCACGCCCGCCCACAGCACCCGTGCGGCGAGCGCGGCCTCCGCCTGCTGGCCCGGCGCGAACATCGGCACCAGCCGCGCTTCGACTGCACCGAGCAACTCCGCCAGCCGGGCCCGATGCCAATCGGGCGTTGCCTGGCCGGCTGGCAGCGCGTGCTCGAGCAGAATGCTCCAGAGGCGGGGGAACTCGTGTGAGAAGTCGAGATAGATTTCAGCCATCTGCAGCACGGCGTCCCTCGGTCGGACCTCAGGGCGGGCGTCCGCGATCCGCGCCGAGAGGCGGTCGAGCAGGCGCGCCTCGACGTTGAGGACGACCTCATCGAGATTGGCAAAGACATTGTAGAGCGTGCCGGGCGAGCAGGCGACCCGCTCGGCGAGCGCCCGCGCTGTCAGCCCATCGAGGCCATCCGCCGCGAGGATCGCCTCGGCGGCATCGACGATCATGCCTTTGAGGGCATCAGGGCCGTGCTTGGAGCGTCGCGCCATGGGGTTCCTGCTGATTGCCGTCCGTTTGCCGGGTGGCCTCCGCAAGAATATGGGGGATCAGTGAACGATGTTCAAATCGCGACGCGCGATGATCAATTCTTCTTGGCGACCTTGAGGCTCTGGCGGGGCCGCAGGTAGAACTTCTCCGAAAGCGGGAGTGTGCCCATGATGAAATGGCCGATCTTGGGGAAGAACTGGTAGGTGACATCGGACACGATGACCGAGCTGTCGCCATTGCCGGCCTGGGTGAATCCGCTCGGCAGGCCGTCGTAGCCGGACCCGGCGGCGTAGGGCGCGCCGTTTTCCTTGTCATAGCTCCAGTCGACCGTCGCATTGCCATTGTTGTCGATGCTGACGCTCGCGAGGGTGAGCATCATCGGGGAGGAGTCGACAGTACCGAGCAGCGATACTGCGATCTCGACGATATCGTTCAGGTCGGAGTCGGTCACTTCCTTGTTCTGGGCGACGAGGTCGGCCGTCGCGCTTGCGATCGCCGTCACCCGCCGGTCGACGGACAATGCCTCGCTGAACTCGACCGCGCCCAGGAACAGCACCACCATGATCGGCACCACCATCGCGAATTCGAGCGCGGCGACGCCGTCGGAGTTGCTGCGCAACCGGGCGATCCCGGCTTGGAGGGAACGGAGGATCCGGGAGGTCATGCTGTTCGTTGTCATGGACGTCGCTCTTGCGCGTTCGCTGCGGAGGGAAGGCCTACGGGAACAAGGCTCGCAGGCTCAGCTCAGTCGAATGGGACTCAGTCGAAAGGCTCGTTCTTGAAGGCGGTCGATGCCATGATCAGCCGGTTGCCCTTGCTGTCGCCCGACTTGATGTTGCCGAGGCCGAGGCCGAAATCGGGCATCGAGGCAAACAGGCTCCAGTTGTAGTAGATGCTGACGAGCACGACGCTGCCGCCCGCCCCCATCGAGAACTGCTCGCTGCCGGTTTGGAGCGCGCCATCGTCATCGATCGGGTCGACCCCGCCGCCAACGGCTGCGGCAAACGTCGGGAAGGAGCGGACATCGACGAAAAGATTGTCGGCGCAGTTCATGAAACCGGGCAGCTTGTCGCAGACCTCGGCCTTGAACTCGGTCGCGCTGAAACCGGCCGCGTGGGCTTCGCCGGTGCGGACCATGCGTGCAGCCTGTCCGGTCGCATTCTCGAGCGAGAAGGTCGCGAAGTAGACGAACGCGACTTCCATGATGGCAAACAGCAGGGCGAGGAATGGGCCGATCACCATCGCGAACTCGACGGCGGTGAAACCGCTTTCGCTGCGACTGAGGGCACCGAGGCGCTGGAGCAGTGTCTTGCGGCGTGATGAATCGCTGGGCTTATGATCTGCGGTCATGGATCTCTCTGCGGTCTACGTCCAGCACGTCATTCTCGCCCCAATTGAAGCAAGAGAAGTGCTATCATTCGATTAAGACCCGGCCCAATCTGCAAATTGAGTTAACCGAGACACGGCGCAATTGGCATTTGATTGACCAAAGCAGAATGGGCAGCGCCGCATCGACGCTGCCCATTGCAATCTGCCTTGCGCAGGAAACCCCGGTCAGTTGCCGGAGGTCTCGACGTCGCCGCCCTCGGAGATCTTCATCTTCTGCTCGGCGGAGCGGACGATGCCCTGGTAGTGATTTGCCTCGTCGCCGATCTTGATCACCGGCTCGCACTTGGGGACGCAGTTGTAGGTGGTGGTCGAGCCGCCCCGGTTGAGGCTGACGACCTTCTGCTCGTCGGCCTGCACCATCAGCCGCTCGGACAGGATGATGCGATCCTCGGCATTGAGCACGATCAGGTTCGTGACACCGAAGGTCTTGCCGGTGATGACGAGAAGTGTGCTGCTCTGCAGGGTGACGTCGGCGATCGAGGGATTGCCGATGATGATGTTGGCGGCAGGCTCGGGCAGCCGCACCAGCTTGGCCTGGTCGTATTGGACCATGAATTCATCGGCCTTGGTGGGGGCAGCGAGCAGGGCAGAGCTGAGAGCAACGGCAAGGGCCGCTGTCTTCCAGGTGGTAGTCTTGGCGACACCGTTCGACATGGGTCAAGTCCTCGATCACGGGTGAGTTCGAGTGGATTGAGCCGCAAAATGATGAACGAACCGCAAACGACTGCACCGGTCCGCGACATTTCCCTGCCGGCAGGGTGCGGCGCACAGGCTCCCACAGCCCGTGCGGCCCGCAGCCTGCATGCGTCAACCCGATACTAACCACAAACGATTATTCGCCGGGCGGATATTTACAATGTATTATCCAGAATTATCTTCCATTTTTCGCATTATCTCCGTAACTACATCGTTTTGTATTTCACAGCATAAATTTATTTTTTATAATTGACGAATGTTTAACTTATATCGTCGGGGTTTTTACCTGAAATTAATACGTGGGGACTAAATTCACACTTAGTTCGGACCTGACGGGCAATGACCCGTAGGTGAACTGCAGATTTGGTTTCAAGTTGGGAGAGATGAATGAACAAACTTTTTGCACGCTTCGGTAAGGACGAGTCCGGCGCGACCGCGATCGAGTACGCTCTCATCGCCGCCATCGTCGGCATCGGCATCATCACTGCGCTCGGCACCATGAAGACCGAGCTCAACAACACCTTCGAGACGGTCGAGAGCGCCCTGACGTCGGCGAACTCGGAGTAATCCATTGCGGCATCCGGCTCGCGGGCACCTCGCTCGCGGCCAGAGCCCGGTGGCATCAGCGGGCCGTTCGCCGAGCGAAGGCGGGCGGCCCTTTCTTTTTGCTCGCGCCGTTGGCTTGTGGCTCTGCCCGGTGCCACGCACGCCTTGCGGTCTGCCCACTCGGCCGGGCCCGATTGTCGCCTCGCCGACCACATCTTCAGGGCCCCTTAACCAGTTCATTTTTTCGGCGCTGGAATCGGGCGCTTCCAGCCACATCCTTAAACGCGACGAAACCACACCCGGACATGATTGTTGAAAAGGGCGTCAATCAACAAAAACGGGTGGGAGTGTGTCGGGTGGTCGAGGTGTTGTGTTGGGTGGTGTTTCCGGGGGCAATGGCATTGGCGGGGTCGATGGACCTCTTCACCATGACGATCCCCAATCGGATCTCCGTTGTGCTGTTGCTCGGGTTCGCGCTGTTGGCGCCGTTGGTCGGACTGTCGCTGCCCGACATCGGGATCCATGTCGCAACCGGTCTGGCCGTGCTGGCGCTGACCTTCGCCATGTTTGCCAAGGGTTGGATCGGCGGTGGCGACGCCAAGATCTTCGCGGCCGCGGCGCTGTGGCTCGGCTATGACTTCATCGGACAATTCTGCGGTCTGGCTGCGATTGCCGGCGGCATGCTCACACTCTTCCTGCTGACCTTCCGGCTCGTGCCGCTGCCGGCATTCATGATGCGGGAGACCTGGCTCGCCCGGCTGCACCATCGCCAGACCGGCGTGCCCTATGGCATCGCCATCGCCGCAGCCGCTCTCATGGTCTACCCCTCGACGCCCTGGCTTGCGAGCTTCGGGGGCTGAGAACGGCGAGCCATCGGGCCGTCGGCTGACATTTCAAAGAGGGCACATCGGCAAGACCGGTGTGTCCTTTTTGCTGCTTGCTCGACTGAAGCCGCCGCGGCCCGCAACGGCCTTGTGCCAATTTGGATCGGAATGACCCGGCAATTAACGAGCTGTTGACCAATCTCTCGCATCATCACGCTCAACTAAGTCTAGGACTTCGGGTGAAAGGACCCTTTTGCGGGATGAAACAGGCAAGATTGATCGTTATGGCCATTGCCGTCGTGGCTGCAGGTGCCGCGGCATTCCTCGCCAACGGCATGATCGCGCGACCCAAGACCATCGTGAAGCAGCAGAAGGTCGATACGATCAACGTGCTGGTCGCGAAGTCGGACATCCGGCTGGGTGATTCGGTGAAGGTCACCGACCTCAAGTGGCAGGCCTGGCCAAAAGAGGCTGCAACCGAGGGCTACATCAACCAGAGCGAGCACCCCAACGCCACCGCGGACTTCGCGGGCTCCGTGGCGCGGGCCCAGTTCCTTTCCGGCGAGCCGATTCGCGAGCAGAAGCTGATCAAGGCCAACGAAGGCGGCGTGATGGCGGCGATCCTGCCGGCCGGCATGCGCGCGATCTCGACCAAGATCACCGAGGAGACCTCCGCCGGCGGCTTCATCCTGCCCAACGATCGCGTCGACGTCGTCGTCACCCGCAAGGTTCGCAGCCGCGACAGCCGCCAGGAGCAGCACGTTTCGGAGACGCTCTTCCGCAACGTGCGCGTTCTCGCCATCGGCCAGGACATCGACACCACCCTGAAGGACGGCAAGAAGGCCGGCGGCAAGGGTGCCTCGACCGCAACTCTCGAGCTCACGCCCAATCAGGCCGAGACGCTCGCACTCGCCCAGCAGATGGGTGAAATCCAGCTCACGCTCCGCAGCCTCGCAGAATCGCGCGGCACGAGCGCAGACGGCCCGGAGGGCGGCGAAAGCGCGTTCCAGGTCGAGCAGTCGAATGCCGTGAAGGTGCTGCGTTACGGCTCGTGGTCACGCGCTTATGGCGTCAAGTGAGGCCGTACAGGCTCCAGCTCCTTCCAGAGGTATCATTCCCATGAAATCCATCGTCAAGACAGCCTGGGCTGCCGCATTCCTCGCCGCGGCAGGCCTCGCCGGAGCCGCCGGCATCGCACTGAAGCCGCAGGTGGCAATCGCTGGGTCGGACAACCCCGACGTCGGTCACAACGGCCTGCTGCGCATCAGCAGTGAGGAGGTGTTGCCTGCGAGCCGCAACATCATGGTTGGTCTCAACAAGACCTTGCTGGTCGAGGTGCCGCGGGATCTGCGCGACGTCGTCGTGTCGAATCCGGAAAATCTCGACGCCGTGGTGCAGACCGCAAACCGCGTCTACCTGATCGCGAAAAAGCTCGGCGACGCCAACGTCTTCTTCTTCGACGAGAACGGCGAGCAGATCCTGACGCTGGAAGTCCGCATCGAGCGCGACATGGCCGTGTTCGAGCGGCTGATGGAGCGTCTGATCCCGGCCGGCAACATCAAGGCCGAGGTGATCAACGATACGATCATCCTGACCGGCTCGGTGCCGAACCCGGGTGACGCCGCCCGCGCCTCCGACATCGCCGCCCGCTTCATGACCCGTCCCGGCGAGAGCAACAAGCGTGACGAGCAGAAGGTCGTCAACATGCTCCAGGTGGAAGCCAAGGAGCAGGTCCTGCTGCAGGTCAAGGTCGCCGAGATCACGCGCAGTACGATCAAGCGGCTCGGGGTGAATTGGAACGGCACCCACATCGGAGACTCCGCATTTGGTTTCAGCACGAACAACTCGTTCCCGTTGACCAGTGGTCAGGGCGGCAACAATTTCCTGTTCGGAATCACGGGACCATCGAACGGCCTCGGTAACTGCGTGGCATCAGGCGTTGCCGCAGCGGTGACGCCTGCCGCTGCTGCAGGCTCCGTGAATTGCCTTGCTCGCAACATTGAAGCCTTCGAACGCACGGGCCTCCTTCGCACACTGGCCGAACCGACTCTGACGGCGATCTCCGGCGAGACGGCGAGCTTCCTGGCTGGCGGCGAGTTCCCAATTCCGACCGGCGTCGACAAGGACGGACACTTCGCCGTCGAGTTCAAGAAGTTTGGTATCAGCTTGGCGTTCACGCCGCTTGTGTTGTCCGAGAGCCGGATTTCCTTGAAGATCGACAGTGAAGTTTCTGAGATCTCGAAGGAGCTGACTGTAGAGCTCGGGTTTGGAGCTGCGATACCTGGCCTCAACGTTCGCCGCGCAAAGACCACTGTCGAGCTGCCCTCGGGTGGATCGCTGGTGATGGCGGGCCTCATCTCCGAGGACACACGCCAGAACATCGACGGTGTGCCGGGCCTGAAGAGCCTGCCGATCCTTGGCACGCTGTTCCGCAGCCGCGACTTCCAGAAGAAGGAAACCGAGCTCGTGATCATCGTCACGCCCTACACGGTCAACCCGGTCGGGATGTCGCAGGTCGCATTGCCTACGGACGGCCTGTTCGATCCCTCCGACGCCAAGGCCAACTTCATGGGCCAGCTCAACCGGGTCTATGGC
>JANNSW010000020.1:0-6157 GCA_031403055.1 Hyphomicrobiaceae bacterium
ATGCCCGACGGGCACCCGCGCCACCCGACCTCAAAGGAGAAGCCGCACGCCCGATGGTGTTTCGACTTCCACTTCGATCCGCCTTTCGCCGCCATTGCCCCTACTGATCTCGACAAGTGTGTCGGCGCCGATAGACGCGAGCAGGTGCTGCATCTCCGCAGGCTTGCCGTCGGAGACGCGCAGCACCGCTATGCGGCAGCCCTGGTCCGGCATTTGAGAAGCTGGATGAGCGGCGAGCGAACGTTCGACAAGCGCGGGGCCTGCGCCGGAGAGGATCAGCTGTCCATCAGGCCTTTGTGTCTGCTTCCAGCTTATGCCGCCCTGGATGACTGAGAGCGGAATGCCCGCGTCGTATGCAGCATTGTCGACCGCCGCCGCCAGGCTCGTCACGCGAACGGCCCATCCGAAGAGCCGTGGCCGTCGCGCCAGCGTGCGCTGCATGTGAGGGTCGTCGAGCTCGTACCAGCGCGGTTGCGGCGGCGGGTCTGCATCCGGGTCGGCCGCCATGACCTCAAGATAGGCGTGGTTGCCAAGCCGCAGCGCCAGGCTGTGCGTTCCGTACCGGTCGTTCCTGCACCAAGGAGTGGGGGTGACGCCGAGGCGCTCCTCGACGAAGAGGCGCCCATTGTTCAGCTCGTCTGCAACGAGCACGATGTGATCGATGGTGTTCATCGCAGTGCCCTCCATCATGGGGCGGCGGAGGCCGGGTCGAACCAATCAACGTCTTGCAGCGCGCGTTGTACCACCACCGACACGGAATTGGATCACACCGGAGAAGTCAGCGACATTGCAGTGGACAGCCGATTGATCGAGCATCGGATCATGCAGCCTCAATGAGGAAACAACATGAATTGTGGCAGATCAATCCTCGGTCAGGTGTCAGTCCTCGGTCTGCTCCTGGCGGCGGTCGTCATGGCGTTCGTGGCTCCGGCCCGAAGCGCCGAGATCAAGCTCGGGTCTTCCTCCGACTGCCAGATCCTGCTCAATGGCCCCATCGAGGCCGGTGACGCCGACCGGCTTGCGGCTGCATTTGATGCGGTGCCGTCCGATGGTGGGCACGTCACGCTGTGCTTGAACAGCCGTGGAGGCAGCTATGGCGAAGGGCTGAGGATGATCGAGCTCGTGCTGAAACGCACCAATGTGACAACGGTCGTCGACCAGGGCGCAGAGTGCTTCTCGGCCTGCGCCTTCCTGTTCCTGGCAGGCAACACTCCGGTCTCGGAGGACGGCGAGATGGCGCCCGATCGCACCCTCGATGTGCGCGCGACACTTGGCTTCCACGCGCCGTACATGAAGGACGGAGCGGCAAACGAATCTCCCGAGGCCAATCCAGAGAGCTATCGCCGCGGCGTACGCGCGATCGCCAGAATGCTCGAGATCGACCGGCGCGAGCTCTTCCCGAGAGGGCTTTTGGCCAAGGCGCTGCAGGTGGGACCGGACTATCTTCTCTACATCGACACGGTCGAGAAAGCCGGGGTCTGGTCGATCAAGCTGAAGGGCTATCGTCCTCCCGAACCGCTGACCGACGCCATGCTGGACCAAGCGTGCCGCAATAAGGACATCTGGACCAACTACGCGCATTCGTTTCTGAGCCGAGCTGCCGGCGATCCCGACGAGTTCCATGGCATTCGGCAGTCCGACTTCCCGGAGATTCGCGGATCGAGTGAGCCGATCCGCCTCGTGGACGGCGGGTATCGTCTCGTCCTCGATCTGTTCGGCTATGAGGCGACCAACAATTGCATCGTCGATGTCTTCGAGGACGCTCAGGGCGATATCCACTTGTCGCTCACGATGCTGCCGGTCGAGCAGAATGCGCCTGATGCGGGCCAGCTCGCGAGCGACATTGCGGCCCGATTGAGCGACCCCTACAGCCTCGAGCTGGTTTCCGATCCGGCTTGGTACGTATTTGCGCCCGAAACGATGCTCAGCACCATAGTGGCTCCCTGAGACGCCGGGCAACCGACGCGCCCTCACGTTTTCATGCAGGCGATCTGTTAATGGCGATGGCGGCTCGAAACCGGGGCCTCAGCCGGACCATCGATCAAACGCTCGGTGCTCCGGACTTGGATAGAGAGGGGTGGCTGGCCTTGGCCCGATACCGACGCGCAGGGCCATTCAAAGAATCCGTCCTGTCACGATTTGAATAGCCTGTGCGCGGTCCTCGCGGAAGTTCTCGCGGGCTTCGCGCACCGGTGTGGCGAGCTGGCGAATGATGCCGAGGGCGGCATTGCGAACGCTGGCGAGCGCGCGGGCGCGTGCGCGGACCCGGCAGCGGTCCTCGATCTCGCCGAGCGCATCCCACAACGTCCGAGACATCGTCACCTCCATCCTGGTGATTGCCCGATAGAATCCGGTTCGCGCCCGTTGTCACGCCCATCAAGGTGCGGTTCTTTGAATCACACTGCCAGCAGCCTTGGCGAGGCTGTGCGCTTGCGTTAGGATGTGATGAGATCGGCGGCTAACCGAGGTGGAGCAGACACAATGTGCTCTTGTTGAGCCTTTCTCTTTCTGACCCCAAGCCGTCATAGTGCTGGCGCTCAACACCCATGATGCAAATCTGCAGAACATGGCGATGAGCGGCTTGTGCACCGCAACAACCTCGCTGTTGGCCGGGCTGGTCGACGATGGCAGCTTACCACTCGAGACTGCTTTGGTTCTCCTTTACGAGACGGGCCAAGATCTGCCGAAGATGGAAGTGCTGCCAACGAGTTCAGCAAATCACAGGAGCTGACTTTCGGCGAGGGGATAGTTCATCCTAGCAACAGGACAGAAAGTCGGATTAGGTGTCGTGCCATATGCTCACGATCCAGTTTCGAGGTTGCAAGATGAGTTCTGACGACAAGCAGGACCGATGGCTCGCAAATCCTGGGTACGTGGTCGCGCAATTAATGAAGGCGCTGGAGACGGCAGCCTCTGATGCCAATGCCGAGACGCGGCAGCGGGCCGACGCCAAGGCCGCAACGTGGCGATCAATTATTGCGCAAATGCTGTCCGGAGCGCTCACGCCGGGCTCGCGTACTCCAGTCCAGGGCACGCCTGCGTGGGTTACTTTGCGGGTGGCGCAAGGCGGGTTCGCGACCGGCGAATTTATGGCCGAAGGTTCATCGCTGCCGCATGAGACTATGCTCGCTGCGCGCCTTCGCATCCCTGTCGATGTCGATCTGCGAGCCCGGCTCAATGCGTGGTATCTGACGGATCCTGGGCGCGCGCAGCTCTCAGCATTGCTCGCCAGCGGACGCTACCGGATCGACGTTCCAGAGGAAGGTGCGCTGCTGGTCGTCGTCTGGCTGATTGAGCAAAAGGAGTCGGCGGCGGCGGCCGAGCTGCTGGCCGCGATCAGCCCGTGGATTGATCGGTTGCGTTTCTATCCGGTTGCACCAGCCGAAAACGCTACTTCAGACGGCTTGAGCGTGCGATTGGAGACAGTCGGTGCGCTAAAGTCACGCCTGCTCGGCATGACTGTGCCGGCGGCCATCAAGGCTATGCGTGAGACGCTGACGGTATGGAACCCGGTGTCGGACCGCGTGGCGGCGCTGCTGCACGAGACGGTCAATGGCGAGCCACCGCGGCTGATAGCAACGACCGAAAGTCGCCCCCGCATCGAAGGCGGATGGCCCTGCCAACAATATCCGGACGGCTGGCACCACCGGGCACGCGCCTTGCTGGCCGAGATTGCCGTGCTTCGCAAAGAGCATTCGCTCTGTGCCCGTCCGGTTGAGCCCACGTCGAACCTTGCTCGGCTACTCCATGTCTTGCGCGTCGTGACCACGGCACCGGAGCGTTTGCGCGGCCGCGACGTTGGCTTCGCGCGGACCATTCTCGCGCAGATCGCCGCAGCAAGGGGGCTGCCAGGCAGCGAGCGCGAACAAGCGATCCGCGCCGAGGGGCTGACACTAGCTAAACGTCCGAGCAAGGCCGATCTTGCAGCCGTTCTTGCTGCCCGCCTCACCACGCTGAGCGAAGACCGCGGCTTGACCGATCCTCCCGAAGTCTATCTCGGCCCCGTCAGTGCGGATGAGGCCCAGCGTCATCGTATGCCATCTGGTTTACCGCTTGCCGACTACTTCGCCGGCGTGACCGAACGAGCCCGCGAAGCACCAGTCGAGACGCTGATCGAGGCCGGTGTGATCGGCTCCGCGGAGCTGTTGGCCATGATGGTACCGCAGCTGTCGAGCCATGCCATAGCGGCAGGTGCTGCCGACCCGAGGCTGCGCCGGTTGCAGGCAGCACTTTACGAAGCGTTCCGTGGTCGCCGCTCGCTGCTGCTCGTCAATCTGCAGAGCCAGATACAATTCTCCGAACTCCCCTGGGTGCGCGCGACGGCGCATGCACGGGCCGGCAGTAAGACCACGCGCAATGCGTCGCGCGAGTTGCTTGAACGTGTCGCCACGTTGACGCTGACGCGGTTTCCTCAGACGATCGTGCCCAACCCGATGGTGCGGGAACTCGATGCGCTGGCGCGCGCCGCTGACCTTGATATTCCGATGACCGAGGAGCTGGCCGCCGATATCTTCATGGGCACGGTGACCCAGAAATTTCTGGCCGCAGCCAAGCGTGCAGGCGAGCTGATGTCAGGATCGCTGTACGAGCGCTACTATGGCCTTTCCTATGCCGACATCGCGCGCCTCGGTGTCGAGCGCTCTGGACAGAACGGCCCGATGACGGCATTGTCATTGGTCGCGATGTGCAGGGACCTGGCCGGCACCAGTGAGGCCGGCAACTGGTCGGTCGCCCGCAACGGTCGCATCATCGAGCAGCTCCAGATTGTCACCACGCACAATCTCGCCCAGCTAGTCGACGGCCTCGAATTGCGCATGCGATTGCAACCGGCATACCCTGGTCTGGCCGCGCGCAATCTTGACTGGATCATCGCCGAGTTAGCGCGCCCGCTACCGGATAGCCAGCGGCACGCCCGCCTGATCCGGCGCAAGACGACGGCCTACGCTTGGCGGCAAATGGTGTTCTTCCTCGCCCTCGTAGATCGGCATGCTCTTGATGCAGCACTGTCGAACTTGCAGCAGCGCATCGTCGACAGCCCAGACCAAGTGCGCACCGAACTGCTGGCGTATCTCGACGGCGTCCGATCCAGCGCGGATGGCCCACTTCTACCAATGGGCGACAACCGCCGCTATCTCGGATGGGTGTAGTCCGCCTAACGAACGTGTCCGAGGGGGACTTCAGGATTGGGGGCACAAAGCTGACGCACGATCGTCTGCTTCAGACTCCGCCGCCTCGGCCGGTCTGGGTCAGGTGCCGCCTTGCGAGTTGTTCAATCAACGTCCGGAATGCCTCCAATCGCGACGGTTCGCACGACGATGGCGGCGCGCGCCGAGATGTGCGAGAAGCCGAAAGTCCGCAACAGGCGGCCGATCGTGTCCTCATCGACCGTAACGCCGAAGCGCGACTTCGCAATGCGCGCGAGATCGACGCAGCGCCAACGTACAACGCCGTCCGTTACGGGGTCAGGCCCTTTTTCGACGAGGGCCTTGATCTCGGCTCTCTGCTCATTTGACAGTTTTGGTGGACGCCCAGGTGAAGTTTCGTTGATCAGCACGTCGGGGCCGTGGTTATTGTAGGCGTGTACCCAGTCGCACAAAGTCTGGCGATCCATGCCGCCGATCTTGGCGGCCGCGGTCCGGCTCATGCCATCGCGGATCGCGGCCAGCGCCAGCAGCCGGCGCACTTGACGCGCATCGTCAGACGCACGCGCCGCGTGACGAAACTCTTTGGCGCTCATACCCTCTTTCAGTGCAATAACTGTCATCGTCGCTGCCCCGAATCAATTGATCCACGAACAACGGAATCACGCAGGCAACCGCCCGTGAATCGCTAAACGGCAACAGACTCAGCCTTTTTGCGGATTAGTATAATCTCATTCGCGGGCGGGCGAAAAGTACTCGGGTTTCGTCAGGCAGTCATGGGTGATTTGTGAGGGTTCGCAACCAGACCCTGGATTTTGCGGCGGGAACCCATTTTGAACCGCGCCGCACCGTGCACGGGCGACCAATCAACTCGGCCCTATCGGATGAAACGAGCAATTAGCAGCTGCCCGACTTAGAAACAGTTTTGATTGTGTCGTAGAGGTGTTCAGGAACAGCCAGATTGCCGCGTGACCACGTCTGGTAGACGGGATAAAGCGTTGGCGAGCAGATGCGGG
>JANNSW010000021.1:0-10177 GCA_031403055.1 Hyphomicrobiaceae bacterium
CTGCTTGGAGCCGCCGCCCTGCACGTCCAATCCCCGGTTGGCGCGAGCATGCTCGGCGACGACGGCCTGCAGCTCGCGTTCCTCGGTCGGGCGGAGAATCTGGCTCAAGTGCGCACCGGGCTGCAACTGGGAACGGGCATCGGAGGGCGAGGTATCAGGCGACCTCCCGCTTGTCGAGCGGGAACACCTTACCAGGATTGAGCAGCCAGGCCTCGTCGAATACCGACTTGACGCGGATCTGTTGTGCAAGGTCGCTGTCGGTGAACTGCAGCGTCATCAGCTCACGCTTCTCGATACCGACGCCGTGCTCACCCGTAATGCAGCCGCCGACCTCGACGCAGTGGCGCAGGATCTCGGCGCCACAGGCTTCGACCTGCTCGAGCTCGCCGGGAGTATTGGCGTCATAGAGGATCAGCGGGTGCAGATTGCCGTCGCCGGCGTGGAAAATGTTGGCCACGCGGAAGCCGTAGCGCGCGCAGATCTCGGAGATGCGGACGAGCGTCGATGGGAGCTGGCCGAGCGGGATGGTGCCATCCATGCACAGGTAGTCGGCGATCCGTCCCATGGCGCCGAATGCGGATTTGCGGCCTTTCCAGATGGCGGCGCTTTCCTCGGCGCTGGCGCTGCTGCGGATCAGGGTGGCGCCGCTCCGGCGAGCGATCGCCGTCATGCGCTCGGTCAGCATCTCGATCTCGGCCTGCGACCCTTCGACCTCGATGATCAGCAGCGCCGCGGCATCGCGGGGATAGCCGGCATGGGCAAAATCCTCGACGATCTGGAGGGCGGGCTTGTCCATGAACTCGAGCGCGACCGGCACGATGCCCGAGCCGATGATGGCGGCAACGCAGGCTCCGGCGGCTTCGCTGGAGGCAAAGGCGACCAGCATGGGCCGGGCGCCTTCGGGCTTGGGCAGGATCCGCACCGTCGCCTCGGTGACGACGCCGAGCTGGCCTTCGGAGCCGACCATCAAGCCCAGCAGATCATAACCGGGAGCATCGAGCTCGGGACCGCCCAGGTCGATCACCTCGCCCGTCATCAGCACCATGCGGACGCCCAGGATGTTGTTGGTGGTGACGCCGTAGCGCAGGCAATGGGCTCCGCCCGAGTTCATGGCAATATTGCCGGCGATGGTGCAGGCGAGCTGGGAGGAAGGGTCGGGCGCATAGAACCAGCCCTCGCCATCGACAGCCGCGCTGACGGCCTGATTGGTGATGCCCGCCTCGACGCGGGCGGTGCGGCTGTCGAAGTCGATCGCGAGCACCCGGCTCATGCGCGATACGCCGAGCACGATGCCGTCCGCGCAGGGTAACGCTCCCCCGGCGAGCGAGGTGCCGGCGCCACGTGGGACCACTTTGACGGACTGCGCATGACAGTAGGCGAGCACGCGCGACACCTCCTCCGTCGAGCGCGGCAGCACGACCGCCAGCGGCATGCACCGGTAGGCCGAAAGACCGTCGGATTCGAAGGTGCGCCGGCCGTCCTCGTCGGCGATCACGGACGAGGCGCCAACGATGCGCTCGAGCCCGGCGACGATTGCCGCACGGCGCGCGAGGATCGCGGGATCGGGGGATTGCTGTTGAATGAGGGACACGGCAGGTCACCTGTGGGCGAATGGGGCGAGCAGGACGGACGACTGGCGTTGGCATCAGGCACGGCTGCACTATGCCCGGTCGAGCCCGATTGCGGAAGGTCATCCGAAGGCCGGGGCGCCGCCAGCAATGCCAGCATAGCGCCTCGATCCAGGACCCGAGGCCGGCTACGCCTGCGACATCTTCAGACCGGGCACTGGCGAATTGAAACAACGTGCATTCTGTGCTATGATGCAACGCAAGCGCTCTACCAGTGCATCGTATCGGTGCTGAGACAGAAGCTGGAAAAGAACGATTTCGATGGGCCCAAACTGCTCCGCAGGTCCCGAGCACAACTCGGTGCTGAACACAATCCGGGGCCGGATGCTGCCAGAATTTGGGACGCCGATCCGGGATTATGCCACGAAACCGCCGAACCGCCCCCGACCCGCGCCGCATGGCTCTCGCACTCCGCTCGCCGCTTATGCGAACGGCGCCAGACCCCGCAGCCGGCAGGAGAACGGAGTAGCGCCAAGTCCGGTGCGCGCCAGGATTGGAGCGGATCATTTGGTTCCAGTTTGTGACGCGAGCTTATGGAAATGCGCCTTGCCAAACTGTTGCTCATTTATTGGTGCCGACATTTTACTTAAGTCATGCTAGGGCACAACAACAATGACCGCGACACTGGATTTTGAGATATTCGCGCGCGTCGCCAGAACCGGAAACATGTCTGCTGCCGGCCGGGAACTGAAGTTATCACCCGCTGTTGTGAGCAAACGCATCAGTATGCTCGAGGAACGCATCGGAGCTCGTCTATTTCAACGAACGACACGACAATTAACGCTCACTGATATCGGAGAAGGTTTCTTCAAGCGCGTGGTTGATATTATTAATCTGGTTGAGGAAGCGCACGATTTTGTGAATAGATCCAATGTAACTCCTCGAGGATTGATGCGAATAGCTTGTTCCAATACACTATATCAAAATTTTATTATTAAACATTTACGCGGATTCAATCACGATTATCCAGAGATTGAATTCGACGTGGATATTACAGAGAATAACATCGATGTCATACGCGGAGGCTACGATGTAGCCCTGAAGATAGGGCGTGAGACCGACAGCGGATTGATAGCTCATTCCATCAGCCCGGTTGAGTACCTATTGTGCGCTTCGCCAAGATACCTCGATCTGGCTGGCACACTCACAACCATCAAGGATTTGGAATTCCATAATTGTCTATTTACGAATGATGCTGACACGTGGGATGTATATCGTGGTGCGGAAAGAAATACAGTCCATGTTCGCGGTAACTTCAGATCAAACTCCAGTGAATTTACTCGCCGAGCCTTGGTAGAGGGGCTTGGGATAGCGTTCTTGCCGCGGATCGACGTCGAAGATGAAATCAAATCCGCATCGGTTCAGCAAGTATTACCAGATTACCATGGCGCACAGGATCTCGGCGTGCTGGCAATTCACCCAAGCCGGGATTTCATGCCATCAAAACTCAGCGTATTCATTGATTACATGATCAAGCATGCCGCGTCGCCAGCCGACGTTCCCAGCCTGGTGGCCGGCTGATCGGCCGCACCGCCGCCGCGATCTGGCCAGGAGCCATTCCCTCCGCGGCAGGTACTACGTTCCTGCCGGCCTATTCGCGTCCTCCGACAGTCGAGGCATGATCTCGACGAAATTGCAGGGCCGATGCCGGTTGTCGAATTGCCATTTGAGAATTCCATCCCAGGCGTCGCGACAGGCGCCGGGCGAGCCAGGCAGGCAAAATACGTAGGTGCCATTGGCCACGCCGCCGCAGGCCCGCGACTGGATGGTCGAGGTACCCACTTTCGCATAGGACAAGTGGTGGAAGATCGTCGAGAAACCCTCGATCTCCTTCTCGAATAGTGGACGGACCGCTTCGGGCGTCAGATCGCGCCCGGTGAACCCGGTCCCGCCCGTGCTGATCACGACATCGATCTGGGGATCGGCGAGCCATTGGGCCACTCGCGCACGAATGGCGCCGATATCGTCCTTCAGCAGCGCACGCTCAGCCAGGATATGCCCAGCCTCGCCGATCATCTGGGCGAGCAGGTTGCCGGACTTGTCCTCCTTGGGCGTGCGCGTGTCGGAGACAGTCAGAATGGCGATGCGGACGGGAAGAAACGGACGGGTCTCGTCGATGCGTGGCATGGGGTCGATCCTCGCTCGGTGAGTGAAGCGAGCTGGTTTCGTGCACCAACGACACCCCGGTTGCAAGCCGGGCGACTCTCAAGAAACACATCGGCATCACCCGTCATCCCGGACAAAGCCGAAGGCTTTGATCCGGGATCTCAGCTACAGATGCCACGCCTGTGGCCAAGATCCCGGATCGCCGCTGGCGCGGCGTCCAGGATGACGGGTGGATGGATATGCGCGAGACGTTTCCTCGAACCCGCATTCCGGCACCGCCGGTTGATGGACTCATCGCGCGCCGCTCCGCAGCGCCGCTTCGACCATCAGCAGATCGCGCCAGGCCAAACGCTTGTGCGCGGGTGTGCGCAGCAGATAGGCCGGATGCAGCGTCGCGAGCGTGGGGAGCTCACGGCCGCCGATCGCGATCGAGCGCCAACTGCCGCGCAGCCGCATGATACCCTCTGGTGCGCCGAGCAAATGCTTGGCCGCAACTCCGCCCAGCAGCACGAGAAAGTCCGGCGCGACCAGCTCGACCTGGCGCTCCAGAAAGGGCTGGCATACCTGCATCTCCTGGAGCGTCGGCGGTCGGTTGCCGGGAGGGCGCCAGTAGACGCTGTTGGTGATGTGGACATCGCTCTCGCCCAGCCCGATCGCGGCGAGCATGCGATCGAGCAGCTGGCCCGCCGGGCCGACGAAGGGCTTGCCCTGCAGATCCTCCTCACGCCCCGGAGCCTCGCCGATCAGCATGAGCCGAGTGCGGGCGGCGCCACGATAGAAACAGAGGCTCTTGGCCGTCTTGCGCAGCCCGCAGCCTTCGAAGCGCTCGAGCCGCTCGCGCAACTCTTCAAGGGATCGAGCCGCGGTTGCCTCCCCGCGGGCCGCCAGGACGGTGGCATCGGCTGAAATCGGCGCAGGCGGACGGGCGAGCGAGGCTGCACTGCCGGTCCTGCCGGATGTGGCCGGGGTCGCTCGCGGCGGATTGACAACGCCTGCCGGCTGAACCGGCGGGGACGCCCGGGTGGCGACGCCCGCGAGCGCCTGGCGCCGGGCTATCTCGAACCAGTCGGATGGATCGTCCGAAACGGCATCCCTGACGCCAGCCGCATCCAGCCAGTCGAGCCAGGCGGCAATGTCGCGCTCGGAGAGATCGTCGGTCATGAGCCCATTCTAAGCAGACTTTCGTTGGAAGACCAACGAATGCCTGCTTGGATTCTTTTGTTTTCGCAGAGTTTTATCGCCAAACCGGGAAGACCACTTTGGCGAACTCTGCTTAGTGCAGCATGAGCGTGAAGTAGAGGGGAGCCGCGAACAGCGCGGCGAACGAGAGCCCCAGCGCCAAGCGCACGCGCCAGGACTGGAACCGCCGCCAGAGCACGAAGATGCAGAGGACGACGAGCATGAGCTCGATCGGGCCGACGACGCCGCCGTAGTGCTGGGAGTCCCAGTAGGAGACGGGCGAGATGAATTTCCAGTCCGAGAACGGCCAGAAATGCGCATGCCCATCCTCGCGGTGGACGGGGAAGTCGAAGGCGACGTGGAGGAGGCCGCTCGTGGCAAAAACCTCGAGCCAGTCGGTCTTCAAGAGGCGGCCCGCGAGCAACAGGGCGGCCAGAAGCGGGATCGAGTGGCCGGCGTTGACGAGGCTTTGCCAGGGCTCCTGCCAATAGAGGCCAAGGGGCTCGGGCCAGATGTCGCGGTCGGAGAGGCCGGCCACGAGCCGCGCCCAGCCGAACATGACGAACATGGGAAGGTCGGGCACGAAGGCGCCCGCGAGCGCCGCCCAGTTGCGCGCTGGCGACGCGGGCCGGGCGAGCACGACGGCTCCAATCAGCAGATGAGTTGGTGTATGCAAGTGGGGAAGCTCCTTGGTCCCTCATCGCACGAAAGGTCGCTCCATGCCAAAGGCCTATTGGATTGCACGCGTCACTGTGACCAACCCCGAACGCTACAAGGGTTATGCCGACCTCGCGCCCGCTGCCATCGCCAAGCACGGCGGCAGGTTCCTCGCCCGCGGTGGCAAGGCCGAGCAGATGGAAGGTGAAGGCCGGCCACGCAACGTGGTGATCGAGTTTGCCTCGCTCGCGGATGCGGTCGCATGCTACCGGTCCGAGGGCTACCAGGCGGCCCGAGCCGAGCGCCAGGGTGCCGGCATCGCCGAGATCGTGATCGTCGAGGGTGTGGGCTGAAGGACCGAAAACCATGCCAAAAGGCTATTGGATCGCACACGTCGAGGTGACCGATCCGGACAATTACCCGAAGTACATCGCCGCCAATCGAGCCGCATTCGAAAAGCATGGCGCCAAGTTCGTCGTTCGGGGCGGGCGCTATGATGCGGTCGAAGGCATCAAGGGTGATCGGCACGTCGTGATCGAGTTCCCCAGCTACGAGGCCGCGCTCGCCTGCTACCATTCGCCCGAGTACCAGCAGGCGCTGAAGATCAGGCTCGCCTGCTCCGATGGGCAGGCCGTGATCGTCGAGGGCGTCGCATGAGGGATGGGGCGGAAGCCTCCGCGCAGGTGATCGCCCGTCCAGCGCCGGGCAGGGCGTGGTGGCCGCATCTGCTGCTGCTGGCCATGGCGATCGGATGGGGGGCCAGCGTTTCGCTCGCCACGATCGCCATGTCGACAGGTCGCGACGCCCTGTGGGTGGCGCTGCAATCCTCGATCATCGGTCTCGCCTGCCTCTCGCTCTACCTCGCCATTCGAGGGATCGCGCCACCACTGGGTGGCCGCTATCTGCGGTTCTACCTCGTCTGCGGACTGCTCGGCACGGCGGCGCCGGGAGTGCTGTCGCTGGCGACGGCCGCGCATCTTCCCGCTGGCGTGCGCTCGATCGTGTTCGCTCTCATTCCCATGATGACGCTCGCCTGCATGGCCGTGGCCGGTCGCGAGCGGGCAAGCTCGCGCAGCCTGCTCGGGCTCGCTCTCGGCCTCAGCTCGGTGCTGGTTCTGGTGCAGCCGGGCGCGGCGGCGGCAGCGCCGCAGCATCTGTGGTGGCTCGGGTTGTCGATCATCACGGTCGCCTGCTATGCACTCGAGAACGTCTACATCGATCTCAGGAGGCCCGAAGGTCTCGATCCGGTTGCGGCGCTTTGGGGCATGACGGTCGCGGCGATCCTAATGCTCGCCCCGGTCGTCTGGTGGACGGGTGCGAGCACCGGTCTCGACTGGCAGTGGCGCGCAGAGGATCTGTCGATCGTCGGCATGAGCGTGCTCAATGTCGCGTGCTATGCCGGCTACATCCTGCTGATTGGACGGGCTGGACCGGTGTTCGCGAGCCAGGTCGCCTATCTGACGCCGCCCGCCGGCATCGCCTGGGGCGTCGCCCTGCTCGGGGAAAGCGTTACACTGCCGATCGGGCTGTCGGTCGCGCTGGTGCTCGCCGGCGTTGCGCTGGTACGGCCGCGCGACGGGGCGGGCTGACGATGCTCGACGGCTTCCGGCATCTGCCCGGCTATCTGAACGATGCTGATCAGCGACGGTTGTTGAAGGCTGTCCTGATCGTGATCGAGGAAGCCCCGCTGTTCACGCCGACGATGCCGCGGACGGGCAAGCCGATGTCGGTGCGGATGTCGAGCTGCGGGCCGCTCGGCTGGGTCAGCGACAAGGAGCGCGGCTACCGCTATCAGGCGACCCATCCGGAGACGGGCCAGGCCTGGCCGGCGATGCCCGGCATGCTGGTCGAGCTGTGGAACGAGATCGGAGGGTACCCGGCACCGCCCCAGGCCTGCCTCGTCAACCACTACGCGCCGGGAACCAAGCTCGGCCTGCACCGGGACGAGGACGAGGAGGATTTTTCCGCGCCCGTGGTGTCGGTGTCGCTGGGGGCGGATGCGCGCTTCGTGATCGGCGGGCTCGAGCGCCAGCATGAGAAGGAGCGGATCACGCTGCATTCCGGCGACATGGTGGTGCTGGGCGGGGCGGCACGGCTCGCCTATCATGGGATCGATCGGGTCCTGCCCGTGCCGAATGGGCTGCTCGGGGAGGGGGAGAGGATCAATCTCACGTTGAGGCGAGTGCAGCGCGCTCCATGACGTCGTTGCAGGCGCTTGCGCCGATTTGCCCGAGGGAAACCGGCGTGCGGCCTCTTGCCTGCCTGAATCGCGTGGCTACGATCCGGCCATCCCTGATGTGCTTTTCTCCCGAATCAGATCATTGCCCAGCCAACACGAGCCTCGGAGCCCACATGACCGTCGCGCGCCTTTCGCCGTTGCCCCGCAGAGCGTGGATGCACGTTTGCGCGGCGGCACTCACCATCGCGCTGTCGAATGCAGCGGTCGCGCAGGAGGCCCAAGCGCCGGAGACTCAGGCGCCGGAGACTCAGGCACCAAAGATCAATCCCGTTGGAACCTCCTCGTCCTGGAGCACCGACGTCAATGCGAACGGCACTGTTTCGGGGATGGTGCTCGACGACAAGCAGCTGGCACTGGTTGCCAAAATCAATACCTATTTCAACAGCATGGGTGACCTGAAAGGCAACTTCCAGCAGACCGACGCGCAGGGCGCGCTGACAAAGGGCAAGTTCTTCATCCGTCGCCCTGGCCGGTTCCGTTTCGTCTACGCCGCTCCCAGCAAGATGATCGTGCTTTCGGACGGCGAGAACCTCTCGTTCGAGGATCACGACATCAACAGCGCCGACCGCTATCCGCTGGAGAGCACACCCTTCCGCGTCCTGCTCAGCGAGAATGTGGACCTGTCGCGCGATGCCACCATCCTCGAGCTCAACGAGACACCTCGAGAAATCGTGATCGCGCTCCAAGACAAGGCCGACGAGAGCACCGGCAAGATTCGCGTGTTCTTCAATGTCGCGGGCGATCAGCTCGAGTTCCGGGAATGGCTGATCACCGGCCCACAGGGCGGCGATACGCGAGTGGTGCTGGCGGGGCTCGTCCGCGACGAGAAGGTCGACGACAAGTTCTTCCAGCCGACGCCATTCATGCCGATCGTCGACAATGGACGGCGTAAATAGGCGCTCGTCCCGCGAATCTCGACACTCACACTCAGCTTCGAGGCCTGTCGTCAACCTCACTGACAAAAAATAGGTTGGAATCTTTCCCTAGGGATTGAAATCGGCAACAGTCGTATTATCTTAGGGGCGTAGCAAGTGTGCCGCAAATATCGGTAGTGCCCCCCCGTCTAACCGATGGCATGCTTGTGAGCGTCGGATTCCCTCCCGACGCAAAAGCGCCACAAGCGCTTTGGCGCTCAGTCGAAAGGCTGAGCGCCTTTTTGTTGTGGCGGCAGCCCCACCGCTGTGTTTCGTGGGCGAGTGCTGCTCGTATGCTCGCGTTCCAGACGGTTGCGGTTGGCACCCGGCATAAAGCGTGGGGGCCAGCGTACTCCGATCAATCACGGCCGTGGGGCTCGCATGCCAATCCGCATCGCCACCTGGAACATCAACTCGGTCCGCTTGCGGCTCCCACTGGTCGCCCGCCTTGCGGAGCAGCTCCGACCCGACATCATCTGTCTGCAGGAGATCAAGTGCGAGGATGGCCAGTTCCCGCGCGATGAGCTGGCGGCGCTCGGCTATCCCCACTGCGAGACTGCAGGGCAGAAGGGCTATCACGGTGTTGCGACACTGTCACGGACCGGCATCGAGCGGGTCTGCGCACTCGACTTCAACGGAACTGGCGAGGCGCGACATCTGGCGGTGACGACGAAGGCTGCCAAGGGGCGCGCCCTCACCATCCACAATCTATATGTGCCTTCGGGCGGCGATATCCCGGACGTCGATGCCAACGAAAAGTTCCGCCAGAAACTCGAGCATTTGCGAGGGTTGTCGACCTGGGGGCGCACCGGCACTGAGGGCAAGGACAAGCGCATGGTGCTGGTCGGGGACCTCAATGTCGCGCCACTCGAGCACGACGTGTGGTCGCACAAGCAATTGCTGGACGTCGTCAGTCATACGCCGGTCGAGGTCGAGCATCTGAGCGAGGTGATGAAATCCGGCCAGTGGCACGACGCGATGCGGATGTTCGTGCCGCCGACGGAGAAGCTCTTCACCTGGTGGAGCTATCGGGCGCGGGACTGGCGCGCAGCCAACCGCGGCCGACGCCTCGACCATGTCTGGTTGAGCCCAGCGCTCGCGCAATCTGCCCGGTCGATGTCGGTCCTCGATGAGGCGCGGGATTGGGAGCGACCGTCCGATCACGTTCCCGTGATGGTTTCGCTCGACGCCGGATGAGCTCGCCTGCCCAGGCGTGTCATACCTGCTGGCACAATGATTGACCGATAGGCCGGTCAGTCATTGTGCGTCCGGCGCTCGCGCCGGCGGCCCTTGGCCGCTGAGCCTGCGATGCGAATGAAGAGTCATGATTTGTGCAGGCTGGTATCAGTGGAGCGAGGCGGCCGGCTGCCAGGAGCGATCGCTGTCGAGATCGAGGCGCTGATCGGTCTCGCGCAGGCGGACTGCCAAGCCGTCGAGTCGCCGGCGCATCACCT
>JANNSW010000022.1:0-2634 GCA_031403055.1 Hyphomicrobiaceae bacterium
TTCTGCTCGGTGCCCTGGGCATCACGCTTCCGATCCCCGATCCGCTGATCTCTCAGATCATCACCGCTGCTATCGGGGCGATCGTGCTCGTGCTGCTGGCCCGGCTGATTTCGTAGCGCCGAATTGGATGGTCGTTGGCCACGCCGCCGGACGTGTGCCGTCTCCGCTGCTCAGAGCGTGAAGTCTGCCGCGTCGAGGTTGGCGCTATTGAAGCCCACGAGCACGATACTGGTGCCGGCGAATGCGATGATGGCACCGTTGGCACCGGTCGAGATTTGGTAAAGATGCCAATTCACGCCTTCTGACCCAACCCAAATCCCTGGACGTTTGGTCGCGATGGACGCATGGCACCTAGGACACTCGACGATGTTGCGCGCGAGGCAGGTGTTCACGCGCAAAGCGCTCGTCCCGGGGACGGTCGACGCGATCATCAGTCAGGACGCCGGACACGAGTTGCGCAGCGCCGTGCGCGTGCTGCTGTCAGTTGTCGAGGGCACGCCGCTGGTTGCCGGCCAGGAGCGCATCCGCATCGATGACTTTCTCAGGGACGACATGCCCTGACCGGTGGAGGATGACGGGCGGGCATTTTTGATGTAGGGGCGTCAGATCCGCTCGCGCGCTGGTCAGGCAACCCATGAGCTTCCTCGGCATCGATGTCGGCACCTCGTCGGTGAAGGCCGTCCTGATGGACGAGACGAGTCGTATCGTTGCCAGCGCGTCGAGCCCGCTCGCTGTCTCACGGCCACAAGCCGGCTGGTCGGAGCAGGATCCGGCCGATTGGATCGCGGCCACGGGATCGACCCTCGACCGGCTCTGCGCCAAGATTCCGGCCGCGTTCAGCCATCTGCGCGGGGTCGGTCTGTCGGGCCAGATGCACGGCGCGACGCTGCTCGATGCCGGCGACCGGCCGATCAGGCCGGCCATCCTCTGGAACGACGGACGGGCGGAGGCGGAGTGCGCGGAGCTCACGCAATGCGAGCCACGGTTTCTCTCGCTCGGCGGCAGTCTCGTGATGCCCGGTTTCACTGCGCCGAAGCTCGCCTGGATCAGGCGGCACGAGCCGGCGGCCTTCGACCGCGTGCGCAAGGTTCTCCTGCCGAAGGACTATGTGCGGCTTTGGCTTACCGGCGAGCACGCCTCCGATATGTCCGATGCCGCGGGCACGCTGTGGTTGGATGTGGCGAGGCGCGACTGGTCGGAGCCGTTGCTCGCGGCCACGGGCCTCACACGCGAGCACATGCCGCGGCTGTTCGAGGGCACCGAGCCGACGGGCGCTTTGCGAGGGGAGCTCGCCCGGCGGTGGGGCATCGATGGCACGCCGGTCGTCGCCGGTGGCGGCGGGGACAACGCGGCCTCGGCTATCGGGATCGGCGCCGTCCGCCCGGGCGATGCCTTCGTCTCGCTCGGCACGTCGGGCGTGCTGTTCGTCTCCAACGCGCGTTTCTCCCCGAATACGGCGCGGGCGGTGCATGCCTTCTGCCATGCCTTGCCGGGAACCTGGCACCAGATGGGAGTGATCCTGTCCGCGACTGCGAGCCTCGAATGGCTCGCTGGCGTGACCGGCGCCGGCGCGGCAGAGCTCGTCGCGGAAGCCGAGCGCGCCGGGCCGCCCACGCCCGAGGCTCCTCTCTTTCTCCCCTATCTTGCCGGTGAGCGTACGCCGCACAATGATGCGGGAGCACGGGCAGCCTTCGTCGGCCTGGCGCAGGTCTCGGATCGCGGCACATTGGCAGCGGCCGTGCTCGAAGGCGTTGCTTTCGCGTTCGCGGACAGCCTCGATGCCTTGCGGGCCGCCGGAACGACATTGAGCCGTGCAACGGCGGTCGGCGGCGGCTCACGCTCGCTGCACTGGCTCGGGCTGATCTCGAGTGCGCTCGGCATTGCGATCGATGTCCCCGAGGACGGCGAGCTCGGAGCGGCATTCGGCGCCGCGCGGCTCGGGCGGATCGCAGCGGAGGGCGCCGACCCACTCGCAATCTGCACACCGCCCTGGATCCGGGCCACGATCGAGCCCGATCCGGGCTTGGCGGAGATGCTCGCGCCAAGGCTCGGGCGCTGGCGGCAACTCTATCCACGCTTGAACGAGGTGCGTCCGACATGACCACAGGTTTCTTCGGCCGTGAGGCCCCGATCCCCTTCGAGGGTCCCGACAGCACCAGCGATCTCGCCTTTCGCTGGTACGATCGCAATCGCAAGGTCGGCGGCAAGCGGCTCGAGGACTTGCTACGCCCGGCTGCCTGCTACTGGCATTCCTTCGCCTGGCCAGGGCTCGACCCGTTCGGCGGCGAGACATTCCTGCGGCCCTGGCAGCAGCCGGGAGATCCAATGGTCCAGGCCCGTCTCAAGGCTGACGTTGCTTTCGAGATGTTCGGGCTGCTCGGCATACCATTCTTCACGTTCCATGATCGCGACGTCGTGCCCGAGGGCGGGAACTTCGCAGAGAGCGAGCGCAATCTCCGGACCATGGCTGAGCTGTTCCAGCACAAAATGGAGAGCGCGGAAGCACGTCCGCTCTGGGGCACGGCGAACCTGTTTTCCCATCGCCGCTACATGGCTGGCTCCGCCACCAATCCCGACCCGGACGTGTTCGCCTATGCCGCGGCGACCGTTGCGCTCTGCATGAACGTCACCCGG
>JANNSW010000023.1:0-10388 GCA_031403055.1 Hyphomicrobiaceae bacterium
CTAAGCCGACATTCGTTGGAAGGCCAACGAATGTCGGCTTGGATTCCTTGATTTCGCAGAGCTATCTCGCAAAACCGGGAAGACCACTTTCGCGAGCTCTGCTCAGCCACTCGTGCCCGGTGCTGGAGTCTCCTCGGCGGGCGCTCCCTCGCCGCCACCGGTGCCGGGGAAGGGCGAATCGCCGATCTTCTCGCCACCATACAGATACAATTGGTTTGCGAGGTCAGTAACCGCCACAGAAACAGGCTGGAGATAGCGAAAGGTCTGAGCTTCCTTGATCCAGGGGTAGAATCCCTTCTCGCCACCGAGCAGGAAACTAAACCCGGCCAAACCGATCGCGACCAAGAGATAGCCTCGGGCAATTCCGAACGCGAGACCGAACAACCTGTCGATCATGCCGATGCGACTCTCGAGCACGGTATCGGAGATCCGGATCGTCACGAAATGCACGAGGATGAGGACGACGATGAAAATGAGGATGCCGATCGAAAACTTCGCCAGCCACTCCGATTGAAAGAAACTCTCGGCCGCGGACTTGGCAATGTCCTGGTGGAAAATCAGGAAATAGGCGGCGGCCGCGGCCGCGAGCGCCCAGGACAGGATCGAGAGCACCTCGCGTACGAGCCCGCGATACATGGCGAGCAGCCCCGAGACGAGGCAGAGCGCGATCAAACCCACGTCCAGATATGTCAACGGCCCAACCATGATCACGGTTCCTCAGCTACTGGGACAACAGGCTAGTGTTCCGACTCATTCGTTTGGTACCCCAAATGAATGGCCATCCCACCAGCCAACTCTTTGTTTGTGCTCCGTCTTTCCATTCATTGATCCAGCTTCGCCGGAATCGAATGAATGGGACGGAACACTAGCACGATTCCCGAGCCCGAAAGCGCCTCAGCGGCGCCCGATGCGCTCGACGAGCTCCTGCACATGCCCGACCCGATCGAGCTCGAGGCCCTTGACGGCGCCGTCGATCTCGCCCGCGGCGGGCAGCACTGCTCTCTTAAAACCAAGTTTCTTGGCCTCTTTCAATCGCGTTGTCATGTGTCCTGCCGGACGGATGGCGCCCGACAGGCTGATCTCGCCGAAAAAGACGCAGTCAGAGGATATCGGAGCGCCCGAAAACGACGAAACGAGGGCCGCGGCGGTCGCGAGGTCGGAGGCGGGCTCGGTGATCCTGAGGCCGCCCGCCACATTCAGGTAGACATCGTTGCCCGAGAACACGAGCCCGGCACGGGCTTCGAGCACCGCGAGCAGCATCGCGAGCCGGCTGCCATCCGCGCCGACGACCGCGCGCCGCGGCGTGCCCAAGGGCGAGGGCGCGACCAGGGCCTGAATCTCGACGAGGAGCGGCCGCGTGCCCTCGACCCCGGCGAAAACGGCGGCGCCAGGGCTGGTGCCGCTCCTGTCGCCCAGGAACAGCTCGGAGGGGTTCTCGACCTCGCGCAAGCCCGACCCCGCCATCTCGAACACGCCGATCTCGTCGGTCGCGCCGTACCGGTTCTTGACCGCGCGCAGGATGCGGAAGACCTGCCCCCGATCGCCCTCGAAATAGAGCACGGTGTCGACCATGTGCTCGACCACCTTGGGCCCGGCGATCTGGCCGTCCTTGGTGACATGGCCGACCAGGAGGAGCGCGGAGCCGGCGAGCTTGGCGAAGCGGATGAGCGCTTGTGTCGCAGCCCGGACTTGGGCGACGGTGCCCGGCGCCGACTCCAGACCATCCGACCAGAGCGTCTGGATCGAATCTATGATAACCAGGTCGGGCCGCCTGCCCCTGGCGAGCGTTGCCAGGATGTTGGAGAGATTGGTCTCGGCAGCGAGTTGCACTGGCGCGGATCGGAGACCCAGCCGGTCCGCCCGGAGCCGCACCTGGGCCGTGGCCTCCTCGCCGGTGAAATAGAGGGCGGTGCGGCCCGATTTGGCGATGCCGGCCGCCACCTGCAGCAACAGCGTCGACTTGCCGATGCCCGGCTCGCAACCAATCAAGAGAGCCGACCCCGGCACCAGGCCGCCTCCGGTCACGCGATCGAGCTCGGCGATCGAGGTCAGGAGGCGCGGCGCCTCGTCGGATTCCCCTGCTAGCGACTGCAGCTCGAGCGCGCGACCCTTGGATTGCGGCCGCGGCGTGCCGGGCGGGGCGGCAGCGAGATCGACTGCCTCCTCGACCAGCGTATTCCACTCCTCGCAACCGGGGCACTTGCCGACCCAGCGGGGCGAGACCGTGCCGCAGCTCTGGCAGACATAGCTCGGGGTTTTGCGGGCCATCGGTCAATGCTCGCGCAAGTCGACGCGCCAGCGAAAAGCGCCGTCATGCCCGCGAAGGCGGGCACCCAGACGCAACTCCGCATGGCAATCAGGAGCTGTCGGGATTCCCGCCTGCGCGGGAATGACAAAGTTAGTGGAGGACATCCGTTGAGACAGCATTACTAGCATTCCTCGCTGTCGATCAGCACGCGGGCGAGCCGGGGTCCGAGGCGGCTCAGGATCTCGTGGCCGATGGTGCCGGAGGCATCCGCCAGATCGTCGATCGTCGGCGAGGGCGGGTCGAGCCCGGCGATCGTCACCCAGTCGCCGCGGGCGAGGCCATGCCGGCCGGCGGCCGAGACATCGATCACACAGGAATCCATCGACACCCGCCCGAGCAGCGGCGCGGGCGACCCGTCGGGCAGCCGCAGCACGAACGCCGGGCTGCCGGCGGTCCCGCCGGCGCTGCGCGGCAGGCCGTCCGCGTAGCCGATACCCAGAGTTGCGGCCGCCAACGGTTGCGGCCGGCCGGCCGGCACGATCGCACTCGCACCATAGCCGACGCTGTCGCCGGGAGCGATGTCGCGCAGTTGCAGCACGCGCGCCATGATGGCAACGACCGGCGCGTATGGCGCTGGCTGCCCCGCGACGACACGACAGCCATAGAGGGCAATGCCGGGTCGGACGAGGTCGAGCCGGCTCGCCGGCGTGACGATTGCGCCGGCCGAGCTGGCGATGGCGCGCGGCACCCCTGGGAAGCCGGCGGCAGTCGCTTCGAAAGCCGTGAGCTGGCGGTCCGTCAGGGCATGGCCGGCCACGTCGGCGCAGGCAAGGTGGCTCATGACCAGCGCAACCTCGAAGGCGAGCGGACGGGTCGCCGCCTGCCTTGCCTCCGAAGCGGGCATGCCGAGGCGGTTGATGCCGGTGTCGACATGGATCGCTGCTGGCAGGGCCTGACCGAGCGTGCGGCAATGGGCGTCCCATTCCTCGAGCTCGGCCAGGCTGTTCAGGACCGGCCGCAGCCGGTGCGCGGCGTGGGCGCTTGCCGATCCGGGCGGCAGGCCGCCCAGCACGTAGATCGCCGCGGCCGGCGCCAGCCTGCGCACGTCCTGGCCCTCACCGACTGTCGCCACGAAAAAGCTGGCCGCCCCCGCCGCGATAAGCTCCGGCATCACATTGGCAACGCCCAAGCCATAGGCGTCCGCTTTGACGACGGGCGCGCATTGCGCAGGTGCCGCCAGCCGGCAGAGCGCCCGGTAGTTTTCGCCAAGCCGATAGCGGTGGATGAGGACGGCGCCGGTGGTCGCGGACGGCAGTGTTGCAAGGGCGGCCGCAATGGCCGCCTTCCCTGATTGCCGTCGCCGCTCACCCGTCAATCGTGCCGATCCGGCATACGATCCCCTTCCTGCAGGTTGCCGAACCGCGTGATCGCCCCGTTGAACTGGAGCTTCACCGTCCCGGTCGGTCCGTGGCGCTGCTTGCCGATGACGACCTCGGCGAGGCCGTGCACCCGCTCCATCTCCATCTGCCACTTGGCGTACTCCTCGACCTTGCTCATCGGCGGCTCGGCGCGCTGGACATAATACTCCTCGCGATAAACGAAAAGTACCACGTCGGCGTCCTGCTCGATCGAGCCGGATTCGCGCAGATCGGAGAGCTGCGGGCGCTTATCCTCGCGCGATTCCACCTGGCGCGAGAGCTGGGAGAGCGCGATGATGGGCACGGCGAGCTCCTTGGCGAGCGCCTTCAGGCCGGTGGTGATCTCGGTGATCTCCTGCACGCGCCCTTCGGACGCCCGCCGGCTCGATCCGGTCAAGAGCTGGAGATAGTCGACGACGATCAGCCCGACCCCTTTCTGGCGCTTCAGCTTCCTCGCCCGGGCGGCGAGCTGGGCGACCGAGATGCCGCCGGTCTGGTCGATGTAGAGCGGCAGGCTCGCCAGCTCGGCGGAAGCGTCCCGCAGCCGGCGGAACTCGTCCTCGCTGATCATGCCGCGGCGGATCTTCTCCGATGGGATCTCGGCCTGCTCGGAGAGAATACGGGTCGCGAGCTGCTCGGACGACATTTCCAGCGAGAAGAAGCCGACGACCGCGCCGTCGAGCTCCTTTTCGTCGCCGTCCTTGCCGCGCCCCTCCTCGAGCGCCTTGGCGCGGGCGCGGGCGATGTTGAAGGCGATGTTGGTGACGAGCGAGGTGTTGTGCGTGACGATGTAGTCGTCGGTGATGTAGAGCTTCTCGGGATGTGTAACCGCGATGCACTGCGCCTCCGCCACACGTGTCGGCTCGACGCTGGCAATCGTCAGGCGCTTGTTGAAGCGGAAGGGCCGCACGCGTTCCTGCTTGCGTGCAGAATGGAACAGCTCGGCCTGATTGGCGAGCTGAATATTGATGACATGGCTCGGCAGGCCGGCGCGCCGCTCGCCGAGATGGGTGTAGTGGGGATGCTTCATGCTGGTGCGGCAGATGCCGCCGAGCGATCGCACGAGCTCTGCGACGCCCTCCGCAAGCAGCGGCGAGGACGTCGTGAATCGCACGCTTCCCCACTTCTCTGCCCAGCCATCCGTATCGAGCAACCCCCGCAGCAGCTCGATACGGAATTCGCGCGTTGCGCCGAGGTAGCAGGCGGGGATGAACTTCTGCTCGCTCCTCACATCCCAAAGGCCCAGTCCGACCAGCGCTTGCTTGATCGCATTGGGGACCATTCCCTGCTGGCCCGGACGCGTCCGGCCAGCCGCCGTGACGATCCGATAGTCGTGGGTGCCGGTCTTGTTCGCTGCGAACGCCGATCCAGCGCGCTCGAGCAGGCGAGCAATCTGCTCCGGCTCGGCCGTCGAGAATGTCACTGACCCGCCCGACAGCTTACCGTCGCCGATGAGCGCTCCGAGCAGCCAGGGATCGAGTGGCAGCGCGTCCTTGTGCCCGAACTCGCCCGCGAACAGGTCGATCCACAATCGCCCCTTGTACCGCTTGCATGTGAGCTTTTGCTGCAACCCGGCGGTCGTGAGGACGCGTGGTACCTCCCATTCCCGATACCAGACTCGCCAGAGGTGCTCCGCGCAGCATTCCGTGGAGCGGCCATCCGAGAAAGTGATCCGGAAGATCTGCTTCCTGCCCTGCGGAAAGAGGCCAGCAACCCTGCTCGGGCGGCCATCGATCGCGGCAAGCTGGTCGCCCAGCCGCAACTCGCCCATGGTCTTCCAGCCTGTCCGCGTCAGCACTTTGGCATCGAGCGGCTGAGCCTTGCCCATCGCAGGTCTGCCCGCCAGCACGATCAAGTCCGAGGGCTGCAGGCCGCCCATTTTGCCGTCGAGGTCGGTCAAGCCGGTCGCGATGCCCGAGAGCCCGCCGTCGCGCTTGTAGGCGTTGCCCGCCATCTCGATCGCGGTGACGACGGCGGTGCCGAAGGCTTCGAAACCCTTGCCGTATTTGCCCGACTCGGCGAGCGAGAACAGCTTGTTCTCGGCATCCTCGATCTGCTCGGTCGGGGCGAAGTCGACCGGCGAATCGAACGCCGTGTTGACCATGTCCTCGCCGATCAGGATGAGGTTCCGCCGGACCGCGAGATCGTAGACGGTGCGCCCGTAGTCGCGGGCATTGATGATGGTCGTCGCACTCGCCGCCAGCCGGCCGAGATATTGCCCGACCGTCAGGTCGCCCACGGGCTCGGCATTCTCGAAAAAGGTCTTCAGCGTGATCGGCGTCGCCTGCTTGCCGGCGTGAATGAGCTTGGCGATCGTCTCGTGGATCGAGGCGTGCAGCGGATCGAAATAGTGGTGGGCATCGAGAAAGCCCGATACGCGGTCGAGCGCCTCGTTGTTGACGAGGATGGCGCCGAGCAATGCCTGCTCGGCCTCGATGTTGTGGGGGGGATTGCGGAACCCGATGTCCTGGGCCTTGTCGGGCGAGGGATCGCGCAGCGCGGCGGCGGTTTTCTTCAGGGCGGTGATTTGCATGGGGTGACGCTTAGCCGATATCGAGGCGCTTGCCGGTGGCGATCGTGCCGCCATCCCCGCAATGCACAGGGCAGGAGATTTTCGCTTGCGCGTGGTGCATTTCCTAGATCGATTCGGGGGGCGGGCGGAACTCGAAACCCAACCGCCCAGGGCAATCGGATGATGGCTCGGGCGAGCGGCGGGTCGCCCTCTCCTTGCAACAGTTGGCGACCAGAAAGCTCCGTCGAAACTGCGCTGCAGGAATGAGTAGATCTTCGTCAACCACCAGAAAATGTGGAGATGCGGGCGACCTGCCGGTCGCCCCTACTGGGCCGCATCTGCATCGGGTGCGCAAGCGCTTGTGATCGGCCGGCCCCTTTGTTGCCGACGACGACGACCTATATGCTCAGCGTAGCAGGATGAATCGTGCTAAACGCTCCGCAGGGGCCAAGGAGGAAGCCATGCTGCTCAGATTGCTCGGCGGCTGGTCGCTGATCGTCGCCATCATCGCGCTCGTCGCCGATGTCACCGCGACCGTGGGGTCGGGTGCCGGGTTCGCGGCGACCTCGCTCGGCCGCCACTGGTTCAGCCTCGGATCGGGCTCGCTCAACTTCGTCCAGGCGATCCTCGAGCGCTACATCCATCCGCTGCTGTGGGATCCGGTGCTGGTCGAGGTCCTGAAGCTGCCGACCTTCGTGTTCTTCGGCGCGATCGGGATCGCGCTGCTGATTGCCAGCCGCCGGCGGCGGCGCGTCAACATCTACGCCAACTGAGCAGCCGCCAGCCCCTGATGCTCAGTTGAGAAAACCGCTGCGCCCCAGATCGACCACCAGCGCGATCAAAGCGAGACCCATCACGACGAACGCCAGATAGAACATGTATTTGTGGTTGCTCTGGATGAGCTTGGCGTAATCGTCCCCGGTGACCCGGCGATGGCCCTCGGTCTCGTCGTCGGCCGTATCCCAGGCCGGCGTGCCCTTCAGCATGGCCTTGTACTGGCTGCCGACGCGGATGCTCTCCTTCTCCCGGACCTCGACGCCGGCACGCTCGGCAATCCTGGCCGCGATCTCGGTCACCGGGATCGCGGGATCCTCCGACGTCTCGTGCGAATAGCCCAGATGGATGCGCTGGCCTGTCTTGGTCAGCACAGTGGAGGCCCGCATCATCGAGGGCACCGCCAGCTCGCGGTAAACCTCGCCGCGGCTCTCGATCCGGGCAATCTGATCATAGGGGATCTCGTGCTTCACATATCTGAGGCCGGGGGTCGGACCCTTCCAATCCGGCACGGTCATCTTGACACCGGTATCGCCGAGCTCGATCCGCGTCCGGTAGGAGTAGATGACGTGGGACAGCATCAGCGCGAGGCTCACGCCGATCACAAGCGCGGCGACTATCAGGGGCACCGAGTCCGAGATCAGGCCGCGACTGACTCGCATGCCGATGATGAAGGGCAGCGAGATGAAAAAGGGCATGACGAGCAACAGGAACAGCGTCAGCGCCGTCTTGCGCCCGCCGCTGGCCTTGTAGATGGTTTTTCCGGTTGTGGCGGTGACGGTCATGCTTGTGCTCCTTGCAATGGCGCTTCACGATGACGGCATTGTGGGATGCCGCCCAGCCATGGCATTCTTATATGCAATGACAAATCGAGGCCAAAGAGTCGAGGACATCCCATGCTGTTCGACAAAGGCAAGACGCAGATGCCGGGCGCTTCCAATGCACTCCCTGGACGCGCCGAGCCGATCCCGACCGCCAGCCATCATTTCCTCAGCGGCCAGGCGCTGAAGGGCCCCTATCCAGCCGGTTGCGAGCGGATCGTGCTCGGGATGGGCTGCTTCTGGGGCGCGGAACGCAAATTCTGGAGCCTCGATGGCGTCCACGTCACGGCCGCCGGCTACGCGCAAGGGTCGACGCCCAACGCCACCTATCGCGAGGTCTGCAGCGGAAAGACCGGCCACAACGAGGTGGTGCTGGTCGTCTATGATCCCAAGCTGATCGGCTGCGAGCAGCTGCTCAAGGTGTTCTGGGAGAGCCACGATCCAACCCAGATGATGCGCCAGGGCAATGACATCGGCACGCAATACCGCTCCGGGATCTATTTCACCACCGCGGTCCAGCACGAGGCTGCACTCACAACGAAGGCCGCCTTTGGTGCAGCGCTCCGCGCCAAGGGCCTGGGGGCGATCGCGACGGAGATCGCGCCGGCGGGTCCCTTCTATTTCGCCGAGGACGCTCACCAGCAGTACCTCGCCAAGAACCCTCGCGGCTATTGCGGGCTCGGCGGCACCGGCGTCGACTTCCCGATCGGGATCGTCACCGCGGCCGAGTGAACGCCACCAAAAGGTACGCGCCTGCCCCAGTGTTGGGAAAGTTAGAAAATTTTCCTCCGAAATAGCGCATGGCTGCGCACACCGGACCTTCTTGGGTCCGGGTTTTACGGCTATTCTGAGCACCAGTTTTCCTGATTCGAGTCGCACGACGCCGCAGCTCGCCATCGGTCCTGACAGCTCGGAGCCTTCCATGGACAGCGAATTCCTGCTGCTGATGCTGGCCGGCTTCCTCGCCCAGCTCGTCGACGGCGCGCTCGGCATGGGCTTTGGCATTGTCGGCACCACGCTGATGCTGGCATTGGGGCATTCGCCAGCCGCCGCGAGCGCCATGGTCCACATTGCCGAGGTGTTCACCACCGGCGCCTCCGGCATCTCCCATCTCGTCCAGCGCAACATCGATTGGAGCTATGTGCGCGGGCTGGCGGTTGCCGGCGTGATCGGGGGAGCACTGGGTGCCTATGTGCTCACGAGTGTCGATGGCAATCTGATCCGGCCCTTGATCCTGGCCTATCTCGGGGTCATGGGCCTCGTGATCGTGGCCAAGGCGCTGCGCGGCGCGCCCCCGACGCAACCCGAGGACAAGGGAGCGCATCATCTGCTCGGCTTCTTCGGCGGATTCTTCGACGCGGCTGGCGGCGGCGGCTGGGGTCCGATCGTCACCAGCACGCTGGTCGGGCGCGGACACGCTCCTCGCTACGTGGTCGGGTCGGTCAATCTGACCGAGTTTTTCGTGACGCTGACGATCTCGGCGACCTTCATCGCGTCGCTCGGCCTGGAAGATCTGCGACCGGTGCTGGGTTTCCTGCTCGGCGGGCTGATCGCGGCGCCGCTCGCCGGGCTGCTGACCCGGGTCGTGCCCCTGCAGGCGATGCGGATCGGAGTCGGTCTGCTGGTGCTGATGCTCACGGCCTTCCAGACCTGGCGGCTCGTGGCCGGCTGAGGCCTCGCCTCAGGTCAGATCGATCGCGTGCCGCTTCAAGTCGGCGAGCTCGACCAGCTCGAGCGCGCGCTCGTGGGTGCCCGCGAGCACGACATGGGGCGCCTTGCCCGACAACAGCGCCTGCTGCCAGCGGGCCGCGCACAGACACCAGCGATCGCCGGGCTTGAGGCCCGCAAAGGCGAGCTCGGGCCGTGGTGTCGACAAATCGTTGCCGCTCCGCTTGGAGAAGGCGAGAAAATCGGCCGTCATCACCACGCAGACCGTATGCGAGCCTGCATCCTCCTTGCCCGTATGGCAGCACCCATCACGATAAAAGCCGGTGAGGGGGCGCTCGGAGCACGAAGCAACCGGCTCGCCGAACACATTTCGCTGGGTTGCCATTCTCGCCATCGCCTGTCTCCTCGCGCCGCACTGCCTGCCAAGCCATAGCAGGGCGGGATGCTCGGGCGCCAGCGTTACCCGGGGCGTCGGTTTTGTATCGTATATGTAACGTTTGTAACGTTATGTTCCGCTTGGAACACACGTAATATGTTGATATAAAACACATTTCAATAGAATCATCCGAGAAACGTATCAACACCCTGGGACATTGCGAAGCCCTGACCCAAATCATGGTCAGCGGCGGACGACAGAAGATCGAACGATCCAGCGCCGGCCGAAAGCAAAAGCAACCTCACCCGAACCTCGGGATGATCACGGGAGAATGACCATGATGAAGAAGCTCACCCTCGCTGCCGCCGCTGCCGCCATGCTGGCCACCATGGCCGTCGGCTCCGCCCCCGCCGAAGCCGGCTGGAAGCACAAGAAGTGGGGCCATTTCAAATTCCACTTCAAGAAGCATCACGACTATGATTGCTTCTGGAAGAAGATCAAGGTCTACGACGAGCACGAGGATGTGTGGTACTGGACCAAGGTCAAGGTCTGCGACTACTGAGACCTCTCG
>JANNSW010000024.1:0-10464 GCA_031403055.1 Hyphomicrobiaceae bacterium
GGATGACGGGTGCATGGATCGCGATCGCACGCCATGACCGACCTACCGACCCTCCAATCCTCCCTCCTCGCCGAGATCGGCGCAGCCGCCGATCTGAAGGCGCTGGAGGATGTGCGCGTCGCGGCGCTCGGCAAGAAGGGCCGCGTCGCTGAACTGATGCAGCAGCTCGGCAAGCTGGCGCCCGAGTAGCGCAAGGGTTTTGGCCAGGCGGTCAATGGCTTGCGCGACCGGGTGACGGCAGCGCTCGACGCCCGCAAGGCTTCACTCGGCGACGCGGCGCTGGAATCCCGGCTCGCCGCCGAGACGGCCGACGTGACGCTGCCGGTCCGCCCCGGTCCGCTCGCGGAGGGTCGCATTCATCCGGTCAGCCAAGTCTGGGACGAGGTCTGCGAGATTTTTGGCGACATGGGCTTCTCGATCGCGGAAGGCCCCGACCTCGAGACCGACGACTTGAACTTCACCAAGCTCAACATTCCCCCTGAGCACCCCGCCCGCCAGGAGCACGACACCTTCTACCTGAAGGAGAAGCCCGACGGCTCGCGGATGGTGCTGCGCACGCATACGAGCCCGGTGCAGATCCGGACGATGCTGCGCGAGAAGCCGCCGATCCGCATCATCGCGCCGGGCCGCGTCTACCGCATGGACAGCGACCAGACGCATACGCCGATGTTCCACCAGATCGAGGGTCTCGTCATCGACGAGACGACCCATATGGGGCACTTGAAATGGTGTCTTGAGGAGTTCGCGAAAGCCTTCTTCGAGGTGGACGAGGTGAAGATGCGCTTCCGCGCCTCCCACTTCCCCTTCACCGAGCCCTCGATGGAGGTCGACATCGGGGCGGAAGCGATCGGCAAGCCCGGCAAATGGCTGGAGATCCTGGGCTGCGGCATGGTGCACCCCAACGTGCTCGCGAATTGCGGGCTGGACCCCGAGAAGTACCAGGGCTGGGCCTTCGGCATGGGCCTCGATCGCATCACCATGCTGAAGTACGGCATCCCCGATCTGCGCGCGATGTTCTCGGCCGATCTGCGCTGGCTGAGGCACTACGGCTTTGCCCCCCTCGACGTGCCGACGCTTGCCGGCGGGCTGTCGGCGGGGTGATGGGTGCGTTGGTGCCATCGCGTAGGCTGGGCTGAGCCGAAGGCGAAGCCCAGCGCCAAGCATGCTGGGCTTCGCGAAGGGCTCAGCCCAGCCTACGTCGTGGCCTCCCCCCCACGCTCTCGAGCTTCCAACCCCCAGCTGCCCCCTGCCCGAGCCGCTCGGCGAGGAACGGCAGGAGTACTTTCAGCTGGCCGGCCAGAGTGAACGGCGGATTGATCACCAGCAGCCCGCAGCCGTTCAACTGGTCAGGCTCGACGGGCTTGCGGATGTAGAGGTCGACGCGCAGCGCCTTTCCCAATTCGAGCGCCTCGATCTGACGGTAGAACGCATTGACCGGCGCGAGGTCCTTGACCGGATACCAGACGATGTAGGTCCCCGTCGCGAAACGCCGGAGCGCGCCCTCGAGCTCGCTGGCAATCCGGGCGAGCTCGTGCTTCTGCTCGTAGGGCGGATCGATCAGCACCAGAGCACGGCGCTCGGGCGGCGGCAGCACGCTGCGCAGCGCGACGAACCCGTCCTCCTCGAGCACTTTCACACGGGCGTCGCGCCGCATCAGCGCCCGCAGCGCCGCGCAGTCCTGCGGATGCAGCTCGTTCAGCAGCAACCGGTCGCTCACCCGCAGCAAACCTCGAGCGATCGCCGGGGAGCCCGGATAGGCCGCGAGCTGCCCGTCCGCATTGGCGGCGCGCACCTGATCCAGATAGGGCGCGAGGACCGCCGCGATGGCATCCGGCAGTGGCGGCGCGCCGGGCCCGATCAACCGCCCGATGCCGCTCTGCCATTCCAGCGTCTTCTCCGCTGCGGCGCCGGCGAGATCGGTCATGCCAGTGCCGGCATGCGTATCGATCACGCGGAATGGCGTGTCCTTCCCCTTCAGATGCCCGATCGCGAGCGCCAGCACCGCGTGCTTCAGCACATCACCGAAATTGCCGGCGTGAAAGGCGTGGCGGTAGTTCATCGCGCGGCGATCAGAGAAATGGTGCTGCCGAGAGGAATTGAACCTCCGACCCCAGCCTTACCATGGATGTGCTCTACCCCTGAGCTACGGCAGCATCAGCCCCCTCGAAGTGGGGCAAACTCGGGCGCGCCCGTCATGCCATGCCTCGCCCCGGGGTGCAAGCCGGTTCCGCAGCCGAGCCGGGAGAGCCGTCAGATGTCCACGAGTCCGGCGATCGTCTCGCGCAATTCGGCGATGCCGGTCCCCTTCTCGGATGAGGTTGCAAGCACGACGGGGAAGGCGGCAGGCCGGCGCGCGATCCGGGCTGTAGCCGCGGCCAGAGCCGGCGCCACATCGGCTGGCTTCAGCTTGTCGATCTTGGTCAGCACCAGCTGGTAGGAGACGGCCGCCTCGTCGAGGAGCACGAGCGTCTCCTCGTCATTCTCCTTGATGCCGTGACGGCTGTCGATCAGCACCATCACCCGGCGCAGCGACCGTCGGCCGCGCAAATAGTCGAAGATCAGCTTGGTCCATTGATCGACCAACCGTTTCGGCGCACTGGCGAAGCCGTAGCCGGGCATGTCGACGATACTGAGCTGGCAACCCTCGGCGACGAAGTAGTTGAGCTCTTGCGTGCGGCCGGGTGTGTTGGACGTTCGCGCCAGGCCGCGAGCGCCCAGCGCCGCATTGATCAGGCTCGACTTGCCGACGTTGGAGCGCCCGGCAAAGGCGAGCTCCGGCGTCGCGCCCTCGGGCAGCTGGTCGATCGCGACCACGCCCTTCAGGAACCGCCACGGCAGGCGCGCGAAGGCTTCGCCGCGCTCGTGTGCCATGACGATTTCAGACCGCTCCTCGCCCGCCATCAGGACTTCTTCGAGGCTGCCCCGCCCCCTAACAGCCGCAGGATCCAGCCGAAGTCCTCGCGCAGATTGTCCATCAGCTTCACCTCGACGCCGTGCCGCGACATGATCCACCACTGCTGAGCGATCGTGAGGGAATTGCTCCAGGCCCAGTATATGACCAGCCCGACGGGGAACGAGCCCAGCATGAAGGTGAAGATCAATGGCATCCAGGCGAACATGCGTGCCTGCACTGGATCGGGGGGCGGCGGATTGAGCTTCATCTGCAGCCACATGGTGACGCCCATGATCAGCGGCCAGATGCCGAGCATGAGAAGATGCGGTGGCTGCCAGGGAATGAGACCGAACAGATTGAACAGCGAGGTCGGATCGGGCGCCGACAGGTCCTGGATCCAGCCGAAGAACGGCGCGTGCCGCATCTCCAGCGCGACATAGAGGACCTTGTAGAGCGCAAAGAAGACCGGGATCTGGATGAAAACCGGCAGACAGCCGGACAGCGGATTGACCTTCTCTTTCTTGTAGAGCGCCATCATCTCCTGCTGCTGGCGAACCTTGTCATCCTTGAAGCGCTCCTGGAGCTTCTGCACCTCGGGCTGCAGCTTCTTCATCTTGCTCATCGAGGCAAACGACCGGTTGGCGATCGGGAACATCGCCGCCTTGACGAAAACGGTGACGATCAGGATCGTCACTCCGAAGTTGCCAACGTACTTGTGGATGAAGTCGATCAGGTAGAACAGCGGCCGGGTGATGAAATAGAACCAGCCCCAGTCGATCAACAGCTCGAATTTCTCGATCCCGAGCGCATTCTGGTAGTTATCGATCAGGCCGACGCGCTTGGCGCCGGCGAACAGGTGGCTCTTGACCCGCGTGGTCGCGCCCGGCGCGATGGCAACGCTCGGCTGGATATAGTCGGTCTGGTAGGAGACGAGAGGCTCGGCGAAGCGCTTGAAGCTGGCGGTGTAGTCGCTGCCCTGCGGGGGAACGAGCACCGCCGCCCAGTACTTGTCGGTGATGCCGAGCCAGCCAGTCTTGGCCTTGAACTGCTGGTCGCCGTCATCCAGCAGATTGCTGTAGGTCCACTCCTCGAGGCCGGCTTCGCCGAGCACCCCGATCGGTCCCTCGTGCAGGATGTAGAGCCCCTCGACCTTGGGCTCGCCATGGCGCGAGATCAGCGCAAAGGCATTGAGACTGATCGAAGCGGAGCCCCTGTTCTCGACCGCATCCTCGACGGTGAACATGTAGTCCTGGTCGACGGAGATGGTGCGCGTGAAGACGAGCCCGGCCCCGTTGTCCCAGGTGAGCGTGACCGGCGTTGATGGTATCAGCTTCGCACCGGCCGCGACCTGCCAGAGCGTATTGGCATCGGGTAGCCTCGCGCCATTGCCGCCCGACCAGCCATGCTCGGCGTAGTACGCTCCACTCGTGCCTGACGGCGCGAACAAGACGACCTCGGGGCTGTTGCGCTCGGTCGTCAGCTGGTAGCCGTGCAGCACCAGATCGTCGATCCGCCCGCCCTTCAGCGACAAGGAGCCCGACAGCGAGGGCGTCTCGATCGGGATGCGCGGGGCTTCCTTCAGCACCTCCTCGCGCGGCTTCACCACCGAGACCGTCACCGCCGGTGCGCCGACGCCTGGTTGTGGCGTCGCGCCCGGCGTGCCCGCTTGTTGACCGGTCTGCTGGGCGAATCGCTCGCGACGCGCCTGCTCCTCGGCCACGCGCGGCCCCGCATAGAGGAATTGCCAAGCCACCAGCACCAGGATGGAGAGCGCGATCGCGAGAAAGAAATTGCGGTTGTTGTTCTCGTCCATGCCAATGTCCGGAGGTTTCTGTCAGATGCGGCCGCCATCGGTGCCAGGCTCGCGGCCCGGGCGGTTGCTCTTGTCTCCACGCGGTCCGTGCGACCGGCGCGGCCCGTTAGCGCCGGGCGGCTCCTTATGGACCTTCCCGAGCGCCACACGCAAGTCGTTCTCGATCTGGTTGAACGCCCTGACGAGGGCTGCCTCGCGGGCGATCACGACATAGTCGAAGCCCGGTTGCGCCAGCTCGATCGCGCCTCGCCGGATCGCATCCTTCAGTCGGCGGCGGATCCGGTTGCGCTTGACCGCATTGCCGAGCTTCTTGGTGACGGTCAATCCGAAGCGGGCTGGCCCGATGGTCTCGCCGTCGGGCACTGGCCGTAGCTTGGCCTCGATGACGAACGCAGGGCCCGCCCAGCGCCCCCCACCACGAACGGCGAGGAAATCCGCCCGACGCTTGATGGTCCGCAGCCCGCTCTGGCTCGTTCGGGCTGGCTCGGCGCCTGCCACATCTAGGCCGAGAGGCGCTTGCGCCCCTTGGCGCGCCGCCGCGCGAGCACCAGACGCCCGCCAACGGTTGCAGTGCGCGCGCGGAAGCCGTGCCGGCGTTTACGCACGAGCTTGGAGGGTTGAAAGGTTCTCTTCATCGCGGGTCCCTGCTGATCTGGGCAACGCCGTCGCGGCAGGCTGGAGGCCCGGTCGAAGCTGGCGTCGAGGAATTCGGATGGGCCGAGCTTATAGGAGCGCGCCCGATCGAAGTCAATTCGGCCCCGACGAATCGAGAAGGGCGACCTGCCTGCCGCCCCTCCAGAGCATCCGTGACCCGTTCAGGTCACGCTCGTCCAGGTGCCGTCCTGGTTGCGGCAAGCGGTGCCGCGCATGGTCTGGGGCTGACCCTCGATGTAGATCGTGTGGGTGTAGTCGCGGCAATCGTCCTGTGCGCGCTTGTAGGGCTTGCCGGGAACGACGATGCCATAGTGACCCGAATCGGGGTTGCGCCAAGGCGTCTCGGCGCCCGACGTGCCGGTTTCGAGCGCGTGATACTCCGCCTCCTGGGCCGCACGCCGATCGGCGTCGTCCATGTAGCGGCCGATCTCGCTGCCGACGATGCCACCGATCACGGCACCCGCCGCGGTCGCCAGCAAATTGCCCTTCCCGCTACCGAACTGGTTGCCGATGACGCCGCCGGCAACGGCGCCGACAATGAGGCCGCCATCCTGCTTGGTTGCGCCATTGGGGCCGCAGGCGACCAGCATCAACGGAATTGCGGCTACGGCGATCGCTCGTGCGAGCATATCAAACTCCCCCCATGTGGGTCTCGGGTTGCAAGGGCGCGCCAAAATGCAGCGCTAAGGCCCACCAGTTGAATTCACACTGCCTCATATCCCATTCTTCGTACGATTCGGGCGAAATTTCGACCCGAGCAGCAACACGTCTGTGGCAATCATGCCGCAGGGAGCGACAGTCTTGCGCTCAAGCCGCCGAGGTCGGAGTGCTCGAGCTCGAACTGGCCGCCATAGAGGCCGACGAGATCCGAGACGATCGAAAGACCCAAACCCGATCCAGGCTTTGATTCATCGAGCCTGCGGCCGCGCTTGATGGCGCCCTGCCTCTGCTCGGGCGTGAGGCCCGGCCCGTCGTCGTCGACGGCGATCAGCAGACGCGCCCGCTCCTGGCGATCCCGCCCGGCTTGCTGGGTTATGGTGACGCGCACCTCACGCTCGGCCCATTTGCAGGCGTTCTCGAGCAGATTTCCGAGCATCTCCTCGAGATCCTGCTTCTCGCCGTTGAAGCGAGGCTCGTGCGGGCAGACCAGCTCGAGCTGAAGGCCGCGCTTGGCGCCATAGATCTTGTGCAGCGTCCGCACCAGCGCCTCGGCTGCTGGGCGCACCTCGGTCAACCCGCCCATGGTCGCGGTGCGCGCGACCATGCGGGCGCGATCGAGATGATGGCTCACCTGGTTGCGCATCAGAGCGGCCTGCTCGGCGACCTTGCGTGCGAGTGGGGAGGTTTCAGCCTCGGCCTCGTTGGTGATGACGCTGAGTGGCGTCTTGAGTGCATGCGCGAGGTTGCCCACGTGGGTGCGAGCGCGCTCGATAATCTCCTCGTTGGAGCGAATGAGCTCGTTCAGCTCGCGCTGCAGCGGACGGATCTCCTCGGGGAGCTCGCCTTCCAGGCGTGAAGCCTTGCCGGAGCGGATCGCGGCGAGACCCTTCTCGATCGCCTCGAGCGGCTTCAGGCCGTAGCGGACCTGGAAGAAGATGGCAGTGACGAGCCCGAAGCCGAGCACGGCGAGTGCGCCGATGAGACGGTTGCGGAAGCTCGCGATCGAGACCTCGAGCTCCTTCAGCGGCGCCGTCACCACATAGGAATAGCGCTTGGGCGCGGCACTGGGCCCGAACGTGACGACCCGCTCGATGTAGCGCACCTCATGGCCGCCTGGCGCCAGGCCGCGGGCGACGCGGAACTGCTTGCCGGCGGGCGTGAACGCCTGCGCCTCGGGGAAGGCGAGCTGGCTGTCGAGCAGCGAGGGCGAAACCAGCGTGCGCGCACCCGGCAGGTCCAGCGGGCGGATCTGCCAATAGTATCCAGACAGCAGCGAGTTGTAGAGGTTGGCGAACTCGTCACCCAGGCCGCTGGGAACCTTGGGCTCGACGGCTTCGTCATCGAGGCTGGTTTGGATCGTCAATTTCAACACGATCTCGAGGCGCGTGTCGAAATCGCGCTCGAGCTCCTGGCGGTAGAGCGCGCTGAGGATGCCCGCCGTCAGCGGCAGCATCAGCATCGTCCACAGCGCCGAGGTGACGAACAGGCGGAAAGCGAGCGAATCGGTGCCGATCGCAAACGATTTGAGCGGACCCTCGAGCAAGGCCGTCCAGAGCTGAGCGATTCTTGCTTGCAGGGCTTCGATTCGAGCGGTGGTCATGCGCAATAGGTAAGCTCGGAAGCTCCACTTCGCCAATGCAGTTTCCCAATGCCCCGAAACGAAACGCCCGCGTCGGGTCGAAGACTGGCCTCCGGCATGCCGCCACTCCAAGCCGCGCCTGCCCGGCTTGGGCACCAGGTGGGAAGGGCGGTCTGGGACTAAATCATGTCGTCCATGCCGCCCATCCCGCCACACCAAAGCCGGGCCTGCCCGGCTTCGCCACCATGGCCGTGGCCGGCATGGGCGCCGCCGTCTTTCTTCTTGGGGGCTTCGGCAACGCCAGCTTCCGTGGTGATGAGGAAGGCGGCAATCGCTTCGGAGGCGTCGAGCAAGCAGGTGCCGTCGGCGATGACGCCTGCCTCTGCGGCTGCGTGGGTGGGACTTGTGAGCAGAGGGAGTAGACAAGACGCGAGTTGCAAGGAATATTCGCCGTTGGCGATTTCGCCTTGTCGCGGGGGGATCATGTGCGACGTTCCAGCGTCCTTCGGTGATCCGGTGATCGCGGAGCGGGAGAGGGATCTCTATGGCCCGCTCGAAGGCTATCTGCATGAGGGCTTCTTTATCCACCAAAAGCTGCGGCACGGGGACTTGAAGATCGTTACAGCGATAACGGCTCAAGTGCCTGCCCCGGCTGGTGGAACGTGGACCCAGCCCGACTTGGCCGCTGTCGGCATATCCCGAAGCAAATTTGCGACATCGGCCGAACTTCGCCTCTTCAGCTTCGAGGTCAAGACCTACGGTGGTTGCGATCTCAAGGCAGTCCACGAGGCTCTCGCCCACACCCGCTTCGTGAACTTCTCGTACCTCGTATGGAACCGGCCGAAGTGTGTTTGCGCAGACCGCGAATTCTACATGACGATCGAGGGCAACTGTCGGGCATATGGTGTCGGCCTGATAACGATTCATGATCCAGGGAATCTGAATTCGATTGAGATCAGGTTGGACGCCCAACGCAAGATCATCGCTGCTGACGAGATGGATGAGTTCATCGCCACGCGCTTCGATGTGCACAATCAAGCTCGAATCATTGAGACGCTGCAAAAATTCTGTCCGGGGTCATTATGAAGAAGACAGCTGTCGCCAACCTCAAGGGCGGCGTCGGGAAGTCATCGACGACCTTGTTCCTGGCGGAGCACTGGGCGGTATTCAAGGACCTCAAGGTGTTGGTCATCGACCTCGACCCACAGGCAAACGCGAGCTACATGCTGCTGTCCCGCGCCGGTGTTCAGCAGGCGGAGAATGCTGGGCGGACGCTGCTCCACCTCTTCGAGGACACGTTGAACGGAAATATCCAGAACGCGATGGCCTATATCGTGCCGAGAGCGAGTGACCTAATCGAGATCAACCGACACAATGCGCAAGGCTACGTGTCGATCGTTCCCTCGATCCCCAGGCTATGGTTCCAGCAGTATGACTTCGATCGCGACTTGTACGCCAAGGGGCAAAATCCGGTAGCAACGCTGGCCGCGCTCCTGCGAGGCTTCCTGGAAGCGGTCGCCCAGAACTACCACTGTGTCCTGTTCGATTGCCCTCCCGGGTTCGGCACTTTGTCCCGTGTTGCACTGCAGCTCGCCGACCATATCGTGGCGCCTACGATCGCCGACTACACCTCGATGCGCAGCCTGCAGGACTTCGTCACTCTCGGTCTCAAGGGTACGCTGGAACTCGACGTGGATAGGAAACTGCACGTTGTTGTCTCGAAGTTCACGGGAACGAACAGTCAAAAGAAGGCCCTCGACCTCCTGCGGCAAACCTATGGTAAGAAGCTGAAGGAACCTGTGATCCCCATGCGCGACCAAGTTCAGGTCGCCGCCGAGCGTCACTCAACACAAACCCGTACTTACGCACAGAAGTACGAACGCCCGCGCTGGAATCCGCTGAAACCGCACGTCAAGGGGATGTCGGACAAGCTTTACGGTGTTATGTTCCCCCCTCCCGCCTAGCTTGATCTGAGGAACTGAACCGATGGACACAAAACGGAAGATCGATGCGACAGAGGCGCTGGACAAGCTTTTCCAGATCGTCCGGCAGGAGGCCTTGGGCAACCCGACATTCGCGCGGCGGCTGCTTGAGGCTGTCGGCTACACGGTCGAGTTTCGCGGCGAGGAAGCGCTTGTCGCAGTGGATCCCGTTTTGGTTGCGATGCGTGGGCGCGAGGAGTTCCGCCGCACGTTTGTTTCCATGCCGCTCGCCGGTGTGAAAGTGATCGGCCAAGCTTTCAATCTCGTCGAAAGCCACGAGTTCGATAAAGAGGTTGTCGGGAAAAACGGGAAGAAGAAGAAGCAGAAGAAATCCGTCGGCGAAATCGAAGAGCTTTTGTGGGAACGCTCCAGCGAGCGCATGCGCGATCTGGTGCCGTCGACGCGCCAAGCTGCTGAGTAGGCGTATCCAGAAGAAACTCTACAAAAAATGAGCCGCCCGCGGGTCTCCTCGCGAGCGGCTTGTTTTCGTGCCTCGGGATTTGCCCGGCACTTACATCATGTCGTCCATGCCGCCCATTCCGCCCATGCCGCCATGGCCGTGGCCGGCATGGCCGCCGCCGTCCTTCTTCTTGGGGGCTTCCGCGACGCCGGCTTCCGTGGTGATCAGCAGGGCGGCGATCGAGGAGGCGTCCTGCAGGGCCGTACGCACGACCTTGGCCGGGTCGATGATGCCCTTCTCGACCATGTCGCCGTACTCGTCCTTCTGGGCGTCGTAGCCAAACGTCACGCCCTTGGCCTCGAGCACCTTGCCGACGACGATCGAGCCTTCCACGCCCGCATTCTGGGCGATCTGGCGGATGGGGGCCTGGAGCGCACGGCGCACGATGTTGATGCCGGCTTCCTCGTCCTCGTTGAGGCCCTT
>JANNSW010000025.1:0-10039 GCA_031403055.1 Hyphomicrobiaceae bacterium
CCGGTGTTCTGGGCACTTCGCTTGGTCACGGGCATGGGTCCTCCGAGCTGCGTCGACGCCCTGTCGATCGTCCAGCCAACTGTCTCACTCCCCACAGATGGGGACGGGCCGCAAACCCGTGAAATACCGATGCAGCAAGAAATCGATAGGCAGCGGCTATCGAACCGAAAGACAACCGGCATTTCGGTCGCGGAGCCGTAGGTTCCATCTTCAGGGCATCGCCTCAGGTTCGATCGTGGTCGGTGAATGACCGCGGTGCTGAGAGCTCTCGCGCTGGAGCGCAGCAGAGGTGCCACCCTCCAGCCAATAGCCATTGAAGGAGCTTCCTGAATGACCCGCAACACAACCGCAGCCTCGCTGGCCGTGATGCATGCCCGTCATGCTGAATGGTCTTGGCGATCCAGCAGCGATCGAGAAGACCCGCTTCGGTCTCGCCGAGGAGTTCGGCGTCGAGGTCGGCTACTCGGCGGCCGACATGACCAAGCCCGCCGAGATCGCCCGCATGGTCGAGGATGCCCGCGCGGCATTCGGCAAGGTCGACGTGCTCGTCAACAACGCCGGCATTCTGCACATCGCATCCGTCGAGGAAACGCCGCCTGCCACGTGGGACGCAATGCTGACGATCAACCTCTCGTCGGCTTTCCATGCCATTCGCGCAACACTCCCCATGATGAAGACGTGCCGCTCTGGCCGCATCATCAATCTCGCTTCAGCCCTAGGCATGGTCGGGGCGCCAAGCTACTCGGCCTATTGCGCCTCGAAGCACGGCACCATCGGCCTCACCCGGGCGGTTGCGCTCGAGGTTGCGGAGTACGCCATCACGGTCAACGCGATCTGCCCCGGCTTCGTGCTGACGCCGCTCGTCGAGCGCGAGCTCGAGGCCATGGTCAAGTCCCGCGGCATCACGTTCGAGCAGGCAAAGGTAGAAGCCCTCGCCACGGGCCAACCGACGCGACGGTTCATCGCCACCGAGGAGATCGGTGCACTTGCCGTGTTCCTCGCAGGCGACGGCGCGGCTTCGATCACGGGCGCCGCCATTCCCATCGATGGGGGCTGGACTGCGCGCTAAGCGCAAAATCGCAGAAGAAACAGCGAAAATTCAATAATTTGCACACCGAAGGAGACTCCGATGCAGCAGATCGTCACGGACATGGCGACGTCACTCGAGTTGCCCCACGAGCTTGCCGGCAAGTCGGCCATCGTGACCGGCTCGACCAGTGGTATCGGCCTCGGCATCGCACGTGCCTTTGCCTCGGCCGGCATGCCCGTCATGCTGAATGGTCTTGGCGATCCGGCAGCGATCGAGAAGACCCGCTTCGGTCTCGCCGAGGAGTTCGGCGTCGAGGTCGCCTATTCGGCGGCCGACATGACCAAGCCCGCCGAGATCGCCCGCATGGTCGAGGATGCCCGCGCGGCATTCGGCAAGGTCGACGTGCTCGTCAACAACGCCGGCATTCAGCATGTTGAGGCGATCGAGACATTCCCGCCCGAGAAGTGGGACGCCATCATCGCCATCGACCTCTCCTCCGCCTTCCATGGCATGCGCGCCGTGGTCGCCGAGATGAAGGCGCGCAAATGGGGCCGCATCATCAACATCGCCTCGGCCCACGCCCTGGTCGCCTCGCCCTTCAAATCGGCCTATGTGGCGGCCAAGCACGGATTGCTCGGGTTGACGAAAACGGTCGCGCTCGAGACCGCCGAGCACGGCATCACGGTGAATGCGATCTGCCCCGGCTCTGTGCTCACTCCCCTCGTCCAGAAGCAGATCCCGGAGACCGCCAAGGCGCGTGGTCTCACCGAGGAGCAGGTCATCCGCGACGTGCTGCTGCATGCCCAGCCGACCCGCCAGTTCGTGACGACCGAGCAGATCGGAGCGGTTGCGCTCTTCCTGTGCACCGGGGGAGCGGCCTCGATCACCGGCACGGCGCTTCCCGTCGAGGGCGGCTGGACCGCGCAGTAGGCTGTTGCGGCGGAAGCTCGATCCACGCGGCGGGGTTCGCACACTTCAACTGAGCACCAACAGGAGGCCGAAATGACAGGCCCATCGAAGACCAGTGCCGCCGCTCATGCCGACACAACGCGCCGGACCAGCCGTCCCGCGGCCCTGCCGGGTCAGGTCGCCCTGGTGTTCCAGGGCGGGGGCGCGCTCGGCGCCTATCAGGCCGGCGTCTACCAGGCACTGGAGGAGGCCGGGATCGAGCCCGACTGGATCATCGGCACCTCGATCGGCGCCATCAACGCCAGCCTGATTGCCGGCAACGAGCCGAGGAACCGCTTGCGGCGTCTGGAGGAATTCTGGCAGCGCATGGCCCACAGGCCGCTCTGGCCCTTCGGTTCGGCCTGGCCGCAGCTGACGCAGACCATGTCATTCATGAACACGGTCTGCTCCGGCATTCCTGGTTTCTTCGAGCCCAATCCCATGGCCCACTGGGGCCAGCACGTTCGGTTGGGAGCGGATCGGGCCGGCTACTATTCGACAGCCCCACTAGAGAGAACCTTGAGCGAGCTGGTCGATTTCGGGCTGATCAATCGTTGTCGTCCACGACTGACCGTTGGTGCTGCTCACGTCCGCACCAGCCAGATGCACTATTTCGACGGCCGCGACATGGAGATCGGCGTCAAGCACATCATGGCCTCGGGCGCTTTGCCGCCCGCATTCCCAGCGGTGCGCATCGACGGCGAGCTCTACTGGGACGGCGGCATCCTGTCCAACACCCCGACGGAAGTGGTATTCGACGACTATCCGCGTCGCAGCTCGCTGATCTTTGCCACGCACTTGTGGAACCCGCTCGGTCCCGAGCCCGAGACGATGGCGGACGTGGCGCATCGCCAGAAGGACGTCCAGTACTCGAGCCGGGTCGCGAACCACATCGTACGGCAGATGGAGACCCACCATCTGCGCCACGTCATCAAGCAGCTCGTCCAGTACGTGCCCGTGGAGCTTCGCGACAGCGAGGCGGTGCGAGAGCTGTCGGGGCACGGCTGCCTCACCCGCATGCACGTCGTTCGGCTCCTGGCACCCCACATCGAGAACGAGGACCACACCAAGGACGTCGATTTCAGTCCGCAGGGCATCCACAAACGCTGGGAGGCAGGCCTCGCGGACACCCGCCGGGCAATCGAGCAAGCTCCCTGGGTAGGCGAGTTCGACGCGCTCCAGGGCGTCATCCTGCACGAGCCTGCCGAAACCAGCCCGCTCGAGCGAGCTCAGAATGACGCCACCTTGCCGGTCGTCCACGAAGGCGCCGTCCCGCGTCGTGCCGTCGAGCCTGGTCTTGCCGGTGTTGCCGCCACCTAACCGCACATCCATGGAGGACATGACCATGCCAGAGGCAGCAGCCGCCCTCCCGGCGATCGAGGCAGCCGTCAGTCATTGGATCCGCGTGGTCGGAACAGCCATCGACATCTTCGGCGTGCTCGTCATTGTGATAGGCATCACCTGGGCGACGATCGCTTACGTGCAGAAGCGCATGGAGGAGCGCCATTACGAGCGATACCGAATCCGCATTGGCCGCTCGCTGCTGCTCGGCCTCGAGGTGCTGGTGGCAGCCGACATCGTGAAGACGATTGCGCTCGAGGCGACCCTGATGAGCCTCGGCGTGCTCGCCGCTCTGGTGCTGGTGCGCACGTTCCTGAGCTGGACGCTGGTGCTCGAGATTGAGGGCCGATGGCCGTGGCGGGCGGAACCAGAGCCTGCCAATGAGCGCTTTGCCGATGCCGAAAGCAGCATGCTCAGGCGGGCGGCGATGCACCGCAACGCAACGATCGGAGTCTGATGCAAACACGATCCCTCGGACCGTCAGTGGTGCGCGCGCCAATCCGTCGCAAGGAGGAATGTCAGCCATGGTCACCAAGTACGACGCCATCGTCATCGGCACCGGCCAGTCGGGTCCCCCGCTCGCCGACCGTCTCGCCAGCGAAGGCCAACGCGTCGCCATCATCGAGCGCAAGCACTTCGGCGGCACCTGCGTCAATGTCGGCTGCGTGCCCACCAAGACGATGGTGGCGAGCGCCCAGGTCGCTCACACCACCCGCCGGGCCGCCGAGTACGGCGTTGCCATCGACGGCGCGGTCCGGGTCGACATGGGTCGCGTGAAGGCGCGCAAGGACGAGATCGTCAGGCGCGGCCGCACCGGCATCACGCGCTGGATGGAAGGGCTCGACAAGGCCACGGTGCTGCGCGGTCATGCGCGATTCTCGGGCCCGCTCAGCGTCGAGGTGGACGGCAAATCGCTTGCAGCCGACCGCATCTTCATCAATACGGGTGGCCGGGCTCTGGTGCCGCCGATGCCCGGCATCGAGGAGGTCGACTACCTCACCAACAGCACGATCCTGGAGCTCGACACCGTGCCGGAGCATCTGCTCGTAGTCGGGGGCAGCTATATCGGGCTCGAGTTCGCCCAGATGTTTCGCCGCTTCGGCGCCCGCGTCACGGTGGTCGAGATGGCCGACCGGTTGATCGCCCGCGAGGATCCCGACATCAGCGCCGCCGTGCAGGGCATTCTGGAGGACGAAGGCATCGCGGTGCGCCTCGGCGCCAAGTGCCTGGCCGTTGCCAGGAAGGACGGCGGCATCGCGATGCAGCTCGCCTGCGGGGAAGGCGCGCCCGAGATCGTCGGCACCCACCTGCTGCTTGCGGTCGGCCGGCTTCCCAACACCGATGACCTCGGCCTCGACAAGGCGGGCGTCGCAACCGATCAGCGCGGCTTTATCCAGGTCGACGACCAATGCCGGACCGACGTCGCGGGCATCTGGGCGATCGGCGACGTGAACGGGCGTGGCGCCTTCACCCATACCTCCTACAACGACTACGAGATCGTCGCGGCCAACCTGTTCGACAACGACCCCCGCAAGATCTCCGATCGGATCCCCTGCTATGGCCTCTTCATCGATCCCCCGCTCGGGCGGGTCGGCATGACGGAGGCGGAGGTGAGGGCCAAGGGCATCGAGGCGCTGTCGGCCCGGCTCGATATGACGTCGGTCGGTCGAGCGCGCGAGCGGGGCGAGACCAAGGGCTTCATGAAGGTCGTGGTCGAAGCCGGGACAGAGCGGGTGCTGGGCGCCGCGCTGCTCGGTATCGGCGGGGACGAGCTGGTGCACGCGTTTCTCGAGGTGATGGCGGCAGGCGCCCGCTACACCACGATATCGCGGGCAGTCCATATCCATCCCACGGTTGCGGAGTACCTGCCGACGCTACTCGGCAATCTGGAGCCGATGACGTGAAGCGCCCGAACGTGCCGGGATGGAAATCGATTGCCGACCGCTATCGCCCGCACCCTAAGGATCACGAGGTCATTGCAACCCATGCCGGATACCGAGACCGAGATGAATCTGTCGGGCGCACTCGCGGAGGCGCGAGCGCTACAGGCCCCGCTCGCCGAGAGGCTGCAGCACTTTGCCGCCCTGCTCGAGCACGTGGCGCCTCGCTACGCACGCCACTATCGTGGGTTGGTCGAGCGGCTGGTGGCGGCCAAGTCCGGTAAGCGGGCACCTAAGGCCGGGGACGCGATGCCCGATTTCGTGCTTCCCGATGCGGACGCGCGCCTCGTCACTCTTTCGCAACTCGTGGCCGAAGGCCCGCTGGTGCTGAGCTTCAATCGGGGGCATTGGTGCGAGTTCTGCCGGCTCGAGCTCGGGGCGCTTTCCGAAGTTGACGGGGATATCGGCAGCCTTGGGGGAACGCTCGTCTCGGTGATGCCGGATGCCTCCGCCCGCATCGCCCGGCTGCGCAGCGAGGACAGGATTCCGTTCCGAGTGCTGCGTGATACGGACAACGCCCTGGCGCTCTCGATCGGCCTTGCGATCGCCGTCGACGCCGAGCTCGCCGCGATGATGCGTGCGGACGGCATCGATCTGGCCGAGGCTCAGGGCGGAACCGGATGCCTGCTGCCGATCCCCGCCACCTTCGTGATCGGTCGCGACAAGCGGGTGGTTGCCGCCCATGTGGATGCCGACTTCCGCGTCCGGCTCTCCACCGAGGCGATCCTTGCCGCGCTCAGGGCATGCCCCTGACAGAAGGCGGATGCTGTGTGCTATTGTGGGTGCTGCTCCATGAGCAGCGAAACGGATCATGTCCCAACTCGCCGACATCTTTGAGGAGGCTCGATCCCGGCAGTGGCCGCTGGCGCAGCGGCTCGAGCACTATGCAGCGGGTCTGCGTGCATGCGAGCCTGGGCTTGCCGAGGCCTACGAAGCTTTCATTGCGGACATCGCCAAGTGCGCGGCCGGCCACGGCGCTCCGCGGATCGGGGATGAGCTGCCCGGGTTCGTCCTGCCGGACGGGGAGGGCGGGCTCGTCTCGAGCGACCGCCTGCTCGGCCGTGGCCCCCTCGTCGTCAGCATCAATCGGGGCCACTGGTGCAGCTTCTGCAAGCTGGAGCTCAGCTCGCTCGCCGCGATCGACGCCGAATTGAAGCAGGCCGAGGCGAGCCTTGTCGCGGTCACGCCCGAGCGGCCGCAACTCTCCCGGCAGCTCAAATCCGATACGGCACTCGGTTGGCCCATGCTGACCGACCTCGATTTGGGCGTGGCGTTGTCGCTCGGCCTCGTCGTGCCTGTCGGCGAGAGTCTCCAGCACATCCTTGCCAATGCCGGCGTCGACCTGCCGCGCTTTCACGGCACCGGTCACTGGTTCCTGCCGATACCGGCGACCTTCGTCGTCGCGCCCGACGGCCGGATCGTCGCCCGTTTCGTCGATCCCGATTTCCGCCGGCGGATGGAGCCTGCCGCGATCCTCGCGGCGCTCGGCGCGGTCGGGCATCCGACTGGCCTCAGTACAGCGCCATGACGGCATAGACGAGGTCGTCGAGCGACATCAGCAGATCGAGGGGGATGGCAGTCACACCCCAACGCACGATCATCATCTCGAACGAGAAGCGCAACTGGGCTGGCCGCTCGAGTGCCATCCTCCAGTGCTCAGGTCCCAATGCTTGCATGATCCTCGAGCCTCCTCACCGCAACTCGCTGCGGCACTGAGGTCAGGCTATCGAGGGAGAAGAAAAGTCTCCAATATCGATGGAGCATGCATGCGATAGCTGGCTGGTATCGATGCGGATGAGACGCCGGACCGCACTCAGTGCAGGTGGTGCGACCAGTCGGATGAGCGCAACAGGCTCATCAGCGCGCCTGCCGTGGCAGGGCGCGGCCGGCCGGCAACGGCATAGAGCTGGATCGTCCGGCCGAGATCGGCATCGCTGACATGCAGCCGCCGGAGGTCGCCGGGAAGCCGCAAGGATTGCGGCAGAAAGCCAACCCCGACACCTGCTTGCAGCAGTGACAGCATGTCGGCTTCAGAGCTCACCTGGTGGCAGCTCTGGGGATCGATACCGTTGCTCTTCAGCAAATCCGCGAGGCGGCCTGCCTGCTCGCAATAGGGCCGGAACAACAGGCGCGAATCCTTCAGATCGGCCAATTCGACCGCATTGCGACCCGACAGGGCATGATCCGACTTGACCACGAGCGTAAGCTTCTCCGCAAGCAACGGCCAGCGATCGAACCGGTCCCAATCCTCGAGGAGCGGGCCGGCCACCAGCAGGTCCGCATCGCCCCGCTTGACGATCTCGACGATCTCCGAGGCGCTGCCGCGCAGGATCCGCAACTCGAGACCAGCGAACGTCCGTTGCACTTCCATCAGCGAATCGACCAGCAGCTCGATCGGCACCGTTCCCGAAAGCGCGAGCTTCAACGGGGCGGTCTCGCCTTTCTTCAACGAGCGCGCCATCTCACGGGCCGACTGGGCGCCCTCATAGCTCTGACGCAGGAACGGCAGCATGCGGCTGCCGAGCTCGGTCAGGTGAGAATGATTGCGTTCCCGCCGGAACAGATCGCCGCCGAGCTCCTCCTCAAGCAGCTTGATCGCCCGGGTGAGCGAGGGCTGGGCGACATGGCATTCCTCGGCCGCGCGCGTGAAGTTCAAGGTTTTGGCGACCGCGAGGAAGTACCTGATCTGATGCATTTCCATGGCACGTCCCATCTCGCGCGGCGCCGGAACGGAGCATACCGCCAACCCCATAGCCTGTCGCTATCGAAACGCCAGCCAGGCGGTATCTGGCGCGCAAATTTCCGGCATCCATTTGTCCCTGCAGGGAGCTGCCGCCCCGCCACCCGATGGAGCAGAAGATGTCGACCGATCTCGCCCTCGCCAAGGACTGGACCTTTCCGAGCAGCCACAGCCCCTCGCGCCAGCGGCGCAAGCGCACCGAGCCAGCCAAGGCGGCGAGCACCTTCGACAAGCCGCTCGTCAATGCGATGGCGATGGTCGTGCACGATCTGCGAGGGCCGCTCGCCAATCTGCAGATCATGGTCGAGTTGATCGAGGCCCACAGCCAGCGCAAGACCTGTGCTGAGATTCCGGCCTGCGCCAGCCGCGCGATCGATCTCATTCAGGCGCTCGACGAGATGCTGGCAGGCTTCCTCGAGCGGGCACGCACCACGGGCGATCCGCTTGCCTACCGGGCGGGGCTGGTCGACCTGCGGGAGGTGACGCGGCGCGCGGAGACATTGAGCCGGCCGCTCGCAGAGTCGAGTGGGATCGTGATCGAGCGGCGCGGGTCGGTGCCGGTCGTGATCGAGGGTGACAGCCGACTGCTGATCGAGGCGATCGACAACATTCTGAGCAATGCGGTGAAGCACTCGCCCAAGGGCGCGACGATCGTCTGCGCATCGAGCCTGGAAGGGGAGAGTGCCGTCGTCCGCATCGAGGACGAGGGGCCGGGCTTCAGCGCGAGCGAGGTCCATGCGCTATTCCGTCCCTTCACGCGGCTCTCGCGCAAAGCGCCGGCGGCGGGCCCCTCTACCGGCCTCGGCCTGTGGATCGCGCGGTTGATCGCCACGCGCCATGGCGGCAGCCTTTCGGCTGCCAACCGCACGGACGGTCGCGGCAGCGTCTTCACGCTGCGGCTGCCCGCCCGACTAGGTCCGGCCGGCTGAGCGAAGAGCTTGCCATCGACGCGGGCAAACTGGGAATCAGGCGCCGGATCACCGACCAGGTGACCCGGTGCCTTGTCATGAAGACCTCGCCGCCGACCCGCTTCCGGCAGTTCCGCCTGCCACAAACGCAAAGGGGCGACGCGAGGCCCACCGGCATCGCCGTGAGCACTCGCGCCGCCCCGCCACTCGTTCGCTAGTGTTCTGACTCATTCATTCGGTACCCCAAATGAATGGCCAGCCCACTAGCCAACTCTTTGTTTGTGTTCCGCCTTTCCATTCATTGATCCAGCTTCGCCGGAATCGAATGAACGGGTCGGAACACTAGAAACCTACATCGTGTGGTCGTTGGGATCCGAGAACAGATCCGCCGACAGCAGCACGACCGGCTCGCTGCCGTTGTTTTTCCACCAGTGGGCAAGGCTGCCGTTCTCGACCGCGACCTCGCCGGCCTTGTGCTCGATCGGCACGGTGCAGGTGCTGCGGTACTCGGTGATCGAGCCCGAAATGATGTAGATGATCGCGGGACGGTCGTCATGGGCATGCCACGGCACGACGCCACCCGGCTGGACCTCGAGGCGGCGCAGGCGGAAGCGGCGATCGAGCGTGAGCTTGTCCTTGGCGAGGTCGATCATCCCGATCACGTTGTCGGTCACGTCCTTGGGCATGGTCGCACCCGGCTTCATGACGTCGGTGCCGACCTGGTCGGCCGGGCATTCGCCGGCGAAGGCGGATGCCGAGGCGAGCATGAGGACGCCTGCGAGGAGGCCGGTTGCCGTGTAGCGGGCGGTTCGCTTGATGGTTGAGCTCGAGAGCATGGTTGTCTCCGGTTCAGGTTGGCGGCTCGGCTAGGTTGACCGACCCATACCCATCAGATGGTGCGGTGAGAGCGCGGCTTGAAATGCCGACTGAGCCCCCATTCGATAGCTGGCGGCTATGGTGCACGCACCAACGCGACGAGGCGAGGCGGAGGGAGCGTCTCCGCCCCATCCGCCTCGCCTGACGCATCTCACCCGCCCAGGATCGCCTCGTCGCGACACTACTTCACCGCCACGCTCGATGTGATCGAGCCGATCACCTTCGCAGCCATGTCGAACGCCGGCTTGCGGTTGCG
>JANNSW010000026.1:0-8269 GCA_031403055.1 Hyphomicrobiaceae bacterium
TCATAGGTGGCCATGTTCCAGACGAAGAAGCCGGTCTCCTCGGCATTCACCACCGTGTCCTTGCGCCTGCCGTCCTGGTGCTGGCCGGCCGCGAACATGACGATCGGCGGATCGAACGTGATGTTCTGCCACTGGCTGAAGGGAGCAAGGTTGGCGCGGCCATCCCTGGAGACCGTCGAAAGCCAGCCGATGGGCCGAGGCACCGTGCAGCTCTTGAACGGATCGAAGGGAAGCGGACGTCGATCGTTGGTCGGATCGTAGTGCATGAATTGCTCCGGGGGTGGCAGCGTTGGTAGCGGCGAACGTCACGTGATCACGATCGGTTTCCAATGGATGGACGAAGCCGCCATACAGGGGCTTTGGCAACCGAGATCGCTCTGCGTGCGGCGCATGGGATCGATGCTCAATCCAGGCGCTTGGCAGGGTCGGCGGCGCCCTGCAGTGGCGGCTGGAGCCGGCGGTTCTCGCTCGTCTCCAGCAAGATCCATGCGAGCAACTCGCGGCCAGCGGGCTTTCCGATCGCCGTCTCGGGCCAAGCGACGAAATAGGCCTCCGACATCGGGGCCGCCAGCGCGTGGACCTGCACCAGACGTCCGGCCGCCATGTCGCTGGCGATGAAACTGCGTTGCCCCAGCACGATCCCCGCGCCTGCAATCGCCGCCTCGATGGCCAGGCCGGAAAGCACATAGGCGGGACCGGTATCGAGCTTGGGCTCGTGTAGTCCGGCCTGATCGAACCAGGCTTTCCAGGTGATGCCGTTGGCGTGATCGGGCCGCCAGTCGATCTCGATCAGTCGGGACCGGGCGATGGCATGTGCGTCGCCAAATGGTCCATGCCGCTTCAGGAAGGCCGGAGCACAGACGGGGACGGCCTCGTCCCGGAACAACTCCTGCGCGTGGGGATGCAGCGTGGCGCGATAGCCGTAGGTGATGCGGAAGTCGATCCCGTCCTCGGCCAATCCGCCTTCGTGATGGGTGCTCTCGAGCCGGACATCGGCGCTCGGATTGACTTGCTGCCAGGCAAACAGCCGCGGCGCCAGCCACTTCATGGCAAACGAAGGAAGCGCGCTCACCACAAGTCTCGATCGCTGTCGGGCACGTTTCAGGACGCGGCTGGCATCGCGCAACCGCTCGAACCCCTCGGCGACGATCTCGAAGTAGTCATGCGCCTCATCGGTCATGCGCAACCGCCGCCCCTCCTTGCGGAACAGGCGGACGCCCAGTTGGACCTCCAAGGCATGCAATTGCTGGCTGACGGCGCCCGACGTAATGCCGAGCTCGCTCGCCGCTGAGGCCACGCTACCAAGCCGACCGATCGCCTCGAAGACCTGGAGCGAGCGCATCGAGGGCAATCCACGGGTCATGCCAGTTCGCAATTCAGTTTAGCCTGACTAATGTATTAGCTCAGGAATTCTCATTTCTCCAGCCGCGTGCAAGCGGATATGGTGCCAGGCAGACCGGCCAATTCCCAAAGTGCTGAAGAGGCCGGTCTGTGGGAGCCCTAGCCATGTATCTCCGCAACGTCTGGTACATCGCAGCGACGGCCAGCGAGGTGACGCGGGACTTGAGACGCGTCCGGGTGCTTGGCGAGGACATCGTCGTCTATCGAACCGAAAAGGGCGATCCGGTCGCCCTCGAGGATGCCTGTCCGCATCGCAAGCTCCCCCTCTCGAAGGGCCGGCTCAAGGGAGATGCGATCGAATGTGGCTATCACGGCCTGACGTTTGATTGCCATGGTGCGTGCCAACGGGTCCCGGGTCAGGAGCGCATCCCTTCGAGCATCAAGGTTCGCGCCTACCCGGTGGTGGACAGGTTCGGGCATGTCTGGATCTGGATGGGCGAGGCCGAGCTCGCCGACCCGGGCAAACTGTTTCCGGTCGAGCATTATGGCGATCCCAAGTGGGGCATCAGCGGCGGCGACCCGATCGATATCGCCTGCAACTACCTGCTGGTGACCGATAATCTGCTCGACCCGACGCATGTGGCCTGGGTTCATCCGACGAGCTTCGGCAGTGCCGCGACCGAGGATACCCCGCTCAAGGTCGATGTCGACGGCACCGGCGTGACGGTGTGGCGTTGGATGATGGATTGCGAGGTCGCCCCTCTCTACAAGCCGCTGGTCCCGTTCAAGGGACGTTGCGATCGGCTTCAGCACTACGAGGTGCGATATCCGAGCCACGCCATCATCATCGCGCTGATCGTGCCCGCAGGGAAAGGTGGCAAGGGCAAGCCCGTCCCCGAGGATGCCTTCATCATGAACTCCTACAACTTCATGACGCCGGTCGACGAGGATCACACGCGCTACTACTACTTCCAGGTCCGCAACGTTAAGCCCAACAGCAAGGAGATCTCCGCGCTGATGGCCAAGGGCGTGCGCGGTGCGTTCCTGGAGGACAAGGATGTGCTGGAGGCCTGCCACATCGGCCTCAAGAGCGCTCGCGCTCGCACGGTCGACCTCGCCATCGATGCCGGCCCGCTGCGTTTCCGGCGGATGCTCGACAAGCAGATGGCGGCGGAGCAGGGTAAGGCAGCAGCAGCCGAGTGACGTCTTGAAGGACGTTCGCCAGACGAGCCACAAAAACGTGGATCGCGCCATAACAACACCAGGGAGGATGACGCAATGAAACTCATCGAAGTCGACAGGCGCCAATTGCTGGTCGGCAGCGCCGCAACGGCGCTGATCTCCGCTTTGCCTCGCCGCGCGCGGGCCGGAACGCCCAAGAAGGGCGGCCATTTCAAGATCGGCGTCGCAGACTATGCGAGCCAGGACTCGCTCGATCCGGCCAACAGCGATACGCGCTATCAGCTCTACATCAACTGGCAGCTCCGCAACTGCCTGACGGAGATCGGGCCGGGCGGCAAAGTCGTGCCCGAGCTGGCGGAGAGCTGGGAGGGCTCGGCGGATGCCAAGACGTGGGCATTCACGCTGCGCAAGGGCGTGACGTTCCACGACGGCAAGACGATGACCGCGAAGGACGTCATCTACTCCTACAATATGCACATCAAAGAAGGCTCCAAGTCGTCTGCCAAGCCGCTGGTTGCGAGCATCGCCAGCATGAAGGCCGACGGCGACAACAAAATCATTTTCGAGCTTTCCTCCGGCAATGTCGGGTTTCCGGCCATCGTCTCGAACTACTCGCTGCTGATAGTACCCGACGGTACGACCGACTTCAGCAAGGGCAACGGGACCGGCGGCTACATGCTGGAAGACTTCAAGCCCGGCATCAGCGCGATGGTGAAGCGCAATCCGAACTACTGGAAGGCGGACCGGGCCCATTTCGATTCGGTCGAGCTGGTCTGCATCAAGGATGCGACCGCGCGCATGAATGCCCTCATCTCGGGAGAAATTCACGCCTACAATTTCGTCGACCCCAAGACCGTCAATCTGCTCAAGAGCAATGACAAGATCCGCATTGAGCAGGTGGCCAGCAAGGCGCACTACGTGTTCCCCATGCTGACGAATGCAGCCCCTTTCGATAACAACGACGTCCGGATGGCCATGAAGTACGCGATCGATCGCGAGGACATGGTGAAGCGGGTCCTGCATGGCCTCGGCACGCCCGGCAATGACCATCCGATCAATGCCGCCTATGCCGACTTCGTTCCAGGGCTCGAGCAGCGCAGCTACGATCCGGACAAGGCAAAGTTTCATCTGAAGAAGGCAGGGCTTTCCGATTTCGCCGTGCAGCTCTTCGTCTCCGAGACGCCGTTTGCCGGCGCGACCGATGCGGCCGTGGTCTACAAGGAGCACGCGGCCAAGGCCGGCATCAACATCGAGGTCGTCAAGACCCCGGAAGATGGCTATTGGGACGACATCTGGACCAAGAAGCCGATCTGCGCCTCGCGCTGGAGCGGCCGCAGCAACGTCGATGCCATGCTGAGCCTCGCCTACACCGATGAGGGAATCAAGGTCGGCTGGAACGAGACGTTCATGAACAATGACCGCGTCAACAAGCTCGTGCTCGAGGCCCGCGCCGAGTTCGACGCGGCCAAGCGCGCCGAGAAATACGGCGAGGTCCAGAAGATCATCAACGAGGAAGGCGGAGCGCTGACCTTCGCTTTCGCCGATTTCGTCGATGCATCGAGCGCAAAGATCGCACATGACGAGCTGGCGAACGAATGGGATCTCGACGGTGGCCGCGCCTCGGAGCGTTGGTGGTTCGCCTGAGGCCAGCTCCGTCTGGGGAATTCTGAACCCCGAGTACTCGCGACATCCGGGAGCGGCGGTGACGTCACTCCGCTCCCGTCGATCGCAACCCCGCGTGAGGCCCTCGATCCACGCAAGACATTGAAACAGATCGCCATGTCGCGCGAGGAACCCTTCCGGATATGAGCTCCGTCGGCAAGCTGGTGGCCTGGCGCATTGCCTATGGCCTCATCACTCTCGTGCTCATTTCCCTGCTCGTGTTCCTCGGCGTCGAGGCGCTGCCGGGCGACGTGGCGACCGCCATCCTCGGCCAATCGGCGACGCCGGAAAGCGTGGCGGCGTTGCGCAAGGAGCTCGGCCTCGATGTTCCAGCGCATCTGCGCTACCTCGCCTGGATGACCGGCGTGATGCACGGCGATTTCGGTCATTCCCTCGGCAATGGGCGGGCGATCTCGGAGTTGATCGGCGCCCGGCTGTTCAACACGCTGTTCCTTGCGGGAGTGACGGCGCTCATTGCCGTACCATTGGCGTTGGGGCTCGGCGTGCTCTCGGCCCTCCATCGCGAGCAGGCCCTCGACCGGTCCGCATCATTCGTGTCGCTCGTGGTGATCTCGTTTCCGGAGTTCTTCATCGCCTATATCCTGATCGCCCTCCTGTCGATCCAGCTCGAGTGGTTCCCGGCCATCTCGATGGTCGAAGCGGGCGACTCGGTCTGGGGTCGGCTCTATGGCATCGCGTTGCCGGTGCTGACCTTGACGCTCACGGTGCTCGCCTATGTGATGCGCATGACGCGGGCGGCGATTCTGGGCATTCTTTCCTCGCCCTACATCGAGATGGCGCATCTGAAGGGAATTCATCCGCGCCGGATCATCACCCATCATGCGCTGCCCAATGCACTTTCCCCCATCATCAACGTCGTCATCCTCAATCTTGCCTATCTGGTGGTCGGGGTGGTCCTGGTGGAGGTGGTGTTCGCCTATCCAGGATTGGGCCAGCTCCTGGTCGATTCCGTCGCAAAGCGTGATCTGCCGGTCGTCCAGGCGTGCTGCCTGATCTTTGCCTCCATCTATGTGCTGCTCAACCTCCTGGCCGACGTGCTGGCGATCCTCGCCAATCCCCGGCTCAGGCGACGGCGCTAGGGGGTCGCCGTGTGGAAGGCCCTTCGGAGCGCTCCCGTCTCGGCCAAGATCGGCATGGTGATCCTTGCCATCAACCTTCTGGCGGCCCTGCTCGCGCCGCTGCTGGCCCCGTTCGGCGAGACCCAGGTGGTGACGGACGCCTGGATGCCAGGCTTTTGGGGCTATGACGCTTCGGCCGGGCTGCCCTTCGTCCTCTTGGGCAGCGACCATCTGGGCCGGGACCTGCTGACGCGGCTGCTCTACGGCGCGCGCAACACGATCAGCATCGCGGCGGCAACCACGATGCTCTCCTTTGCCATCGGCATGACCTCTGGTTTCCTTGCAGCGACGATGCGCGGCTGGACGGATCAGATTCTGAGCCGGTTCGTCGATCTCATCATGGCCTTTCCCACGCTCATCTTCGCCCTCCTCGTGCTCTCCGTGCTAGGCAGCTCCGTGCCGGTGCTGATCGGGGTCATCGCACTGCTCGATTCCACGCGCGTTTTCCGCATCAGTCGGGCCATCGCCATGGATGTCGAAGTCATGGACTTCGTCGAGGCTGCCCGGGTGCGCGGCGAGGGCCTCGGCTGGGTGATGCGACAGGAGATCCTGCCGAACACGCTCGCCCCGCTTGCCGCCGAGTTCGGCCTGCGCTTCTGCTTCGTGTTCCTGTTCATCGCTGCCCTGAGCTTCATCGGCCTCGGCATCCAGCCGCCTACCGCCGACTGGGGCTCCATGGTCCGGGAGAATTCGGCAGCAATCTCGTTCGGTATTCTGACGCCGCTCATTCCCGCTGGGGCGATCGCGCTGCTCACCGTCGGCGTCAACCTCATCGTCGACTGGTTCCTGCGCCGGGCCTCCGGCCTCAGGGATCTGCGCTGATGCCAGGAGATCCAACCATGCCTGCCAAGCGCCTGCTGACGGTCGAGAACCTGGTGATCGAGGGGTTCCAGGAAGGCCTGTGGCGTCGGATCGTCGATGACGTATCCTTCCATCTCGACCGCGGCGAGGTGCTGGGACTGATCGGTGAGTCCGGGGCCGGCAAGTCGACCATCGGTATCGCGGCCATGGGCTATACCCGCTATGGCTGCCGCATCGCGGGAGGCAGCATCGACTTCGACGGGATCGACCTCGCCACGGCACCCGAAGCCGTGCGGCGCAGCATCAGGGGCGTTCGCGCCAGCTATGTGGCCCAGTCGGCCGCGGCCTCGTTCAATCCCGCGCATCCGATCCTGGCCCAATGCGCCGAGAATGCCATCCAGCATGGCACCATGCAGCCTGAGGCGGCCCGCTCCCATGCGCGTAAAATGTTCAAGCAACTCGACATGCCCGATCCCGAGCACATCGGCGATCGCTACCCCCACGAGGTCTCCGGTGGGCAGTTGCAGCGCGCCATGGTCGCCATGGCCATGAGCTGCGGCCCCGATCTCATGGTTTTCGACGAGCCTACGACGGCACTCGATGTGACAACTCAGATCGAGGTCTTGAAGGTCATCAAGCAGGCGATCGAGGATCTCCATTCGGCAGCGCTTTACATCACCCATGATCTCGCCGTCGTCAGTCAGGTGGCCCATCGCATCATGGTGCTGCGTCACGGCCGGGTCGTCGAGGTCGGCGAGACCCGGGAGTTGCTGCGAAATCCGCGCGAGGACTACACGCGCGCGCTTCTTTCCGTCCGCAAGGTTCGCGGGATCGGTCGCCCGCCGGCTCCCGATGATGGCCCGATCCTATCGGTGAAGAATGTCAGTGCCGCCTATGGCAATTCGAGCGTGCGTGTCCTCGAGGACGTCTCCCTCGAGATCAACCGGGGCCGGACCGTCTCGCTGGTCGGGGAATCGGGCTCGGGCAAGTCGACTTTGGCGCGGGTCATCACCGGCCTGCTGCCGCCGCGCGAAGGTCATGTGGATTTTGCGGGTCAGAGACTCGCCGCAGACTACCGCCAGCGCAATCTCGACACCCTGCGGCGGATTCAGATCATCTACCAGATGCCGGACGTCGCAGTGAATCCGCGTCAGAAGATCAAGGACATCATCGGCCGCCCGGTCGGTCTCTACTTCGGCAAAGGCGAGGCCGAGCGCCTGCAGCGGACGAAGGAACTCCTCGCCCTGGTCGATCTCGACGAGCGCTACCTCGAGCGCTACCCCTCCGAGATCTCAGGCGGCGAGAAGCAGCGGGTCTGTATCGCCCGCGCGCTTGCGGCAAGCCCCGAGGTGATCGTCTGCGACGAGATCTCGTCCGCGCTCGATCAGCTCGTCGCCGATGGCATCCTGAAGCTGTTGCAGCGCCTGCAGAAAGAGCTGCATCTCACGCTGTTGTTCATCACGCACGACTTCGCGACTGTCAGTGCGATCTCGGACGAGGTGGTGGTGATGCGCAATGGTCGCGTCGTCGAAACCGGCACGCGCGACCAGATTTTCCAGCATCCCACCGAGGATTATACGAAACGACTGCTCGCCTCAGTACCAGAGATGGACCCGGACTGGTTGGCCCGCCTCATGGAGAAGCGTCACGGAGTACAACGATCATGATCCATGACTGCGTTTGCTGAGCACTGAGTTCGCCATGGTGATCGCCATTGGCATTGCTGCCGTGGACTTTGCCAAGTCGATCAATCGTCCGGACGACCCGATTGCCCACATTGTGCCTCCCGGCCTGGCATGCCATCAAGCGCTCGATCAAGCACGTGCACGGCGACAATCCAAACCGCGACTTTTGCTGCCCTCTACTCCTCGAATGAGCAGCTACAGAACGGCGGGTAGCTCACCTCGATTGGTTGCGCCTGACTCAACCGGGATCCCCAGAACGGTCCGCAATGGGTCTTGTGTCACGAGCGTAGCCAGTCCACACGGCTGCGCGCAACTGTACTGGAGATGGAGGCAGTTCCTCCGGGTTCGGCGATCAGGTCGCTGATCCCAAGCCACCGTGAGCCGCTGCGGTCAAAAGCCGTGGTGGTGAGCGTCGCGGAAACGTCGGGGCTATGATCCCGGCAGGCAAGGTCGAGAGAG
>JANNSW010000027.1:0-4966 GCA_031403055.1 Hyphomicrobiaceae bacterium
ACTCGTCCAGCCGCTTTCCCAGAGCGGAGAGCGCTTCCTGGAACGTCTCCCCTGCCCCCTCATACGTCGCCCATCTGGCGACGATCATGCCGTGCTGCTCTCTCTCGATAGTGATTTTCAGCATCACGGCCTCTCCTGAGGATAGCTGACTGTCAGCTCATCGGGCTGCGGCGGTAGGCACACGACCGAAACCACGGGATAGCTCTTGCCCTTGTCCGGGCCTTCCTCGACCGTAATCAGCTGAGCGTCAGAGTCGCCGTTCTGCCAGCGCATCATCGAGACCATGCACCATTGCGGATCGGCCTGGGCGATCACCTGCTCGTCATGGCAGGCGCTGCCCAGGCAGATCCGGAACGTCAGCATCAGAATCCATTTCATGCTGCCCCCTTTGGCGTGGGCTCGCTGATCGCGAGCAGGTTGCGCTTGGCTCCTTCCAACGCTTTACACATGGCCGGCGTGATGACCGGGGCGCGCTCGATTGCCCGGATCAGCCCCATCAGGGCGAGGGCGAGCTTGGCCTCAGTTTCGGTGTCGTAGGTCATGCTTAGCCCTCCTCTGGGTCAATCGGCGCAGTGCTCAGCAGGCGGCGCAGCTCCATGATTTCCACCAGGAGCAGGTCTAGCCGAGCGTCTATTCGGTCGAGTCGAGCATCGACGCTGATCCCATCAGGCTCTCGGGCCAGCGCTCTGGCCTTGGCGACGGAAAGCGCCATCCGCTCCGACCAGCTCAGCATGCGATAGCTCATGCTTCGCCCTCCGGAACGCTGCCGATGCTCAACGTGTCGCCATCATGCGTGCTCATCCATTTCTTCACCCATGCCGCAGCATGAGGTTTGCATACCCCCACGCGCGATCCGTCCAACGTGAAATTTGCATATGCAGGCGCCCCACATTCTACGCATACCCTCAAATCCGGAGCACTCGTCATCATGTCGCTCATGCTTCGCCCTCCCTCCGCTGCCGGCGTGACACGCGGAACAGCCGCCACCAGCCGGTCAATCTGCAGATCATCGCTATCCAGGTGCCAGCCACGATCACCAGGGCGAGAACCGCGGCGAGCAGGACGCTCTGCGGGTCGATCATGCCGATTGCTCCATCATGTCGAACATGCTGCCTTGCCTGCCGTCTAGGCAGTGCGGGCTGAACCATAGGCACTCGCGAACCGCATTCGAGCGACCGATGTCGTCACCCTGCGAGCCGTAGCCGCCTTGGGCTTTCCAGAGCACGCGCTTCCATGTGGACGGCAGAACGTGCTCGCCGGTGTAGCCGGCAAGGCAGATCCTCATCAGCGGATTGTCGCCCTGCTCGATCGCCCAGCGGCGCACGTCATGGGCAACGGTGAGGCTGTCGGAAGCGTAGATATCGGAAGTGCGCCCGGCCGTGTCGGCGTAGGGCGGGTCTAGGAATACCCCGGTCAGCCCGTGCTTGAACGTGACGCTCGGCCCGCAGACGCGCGACCAGTCACCCGAGCACACCCTGACATTGCGGAGCCGCTCGGATAGGGCTTGCATCATGCCGCTCGTGCGCTTGCGGTTGATGCCCTGGCCGGAGCCGCCGAGGTGCGGCAGCTGGCGGTTGATGCCCTGGCCGGCGTCGCCGGCCTTGACCCACGCTTGCCCGTCCCATGACCAGGGGCCTTTGCCTGAGCACCATCCGCCGCCAATCCAGCTGCAGATGCCCCAGACCCACCAGCCGGCTATCCGCGCGTCGTAGCCGTCCGGATCGCCAAGCACCGATTCGAGCCGCGCCTTACCCTTCGTGATCAGCCAGTAATGGCGGGCGGCCAGATCGTCCTCATTCACCGGCCAGTCGCAGTGCTCCTCGACCTCGGCCGGCGCGTGTTTGACGGCCCGCCAGAAGTTGGCGAGCATGTGGTCCAAGTCGTTGACCGTCTCGATTTTCGGGGCGTGCGGGCGCCTCAACAGCATGGCCCCGCTGCCGAAGAACGGCTCGATGTAGTTGGGCACGTTCCCCAGCCGCTCCCACACGATCGGGGCAACCGTGGACTTGCCGCCGAACCACGGGAACGGCGCTTTCAGAGCTTCGTGCTCCTTGCGCAGCTCGCTGATGGCTAGATCGTAGGATTTGCGGCTGTCGTCGGCTGCGTCGTAGGTCATTTAGGCACCCGCTTTCCAGCCACGACCTTGACGGCCTTGCTCTTGCGCTGGGCAATCCGGGCGCTCACGCTGAGCTTCCGGCCGGCCTTCTTGGCCCAGCGCTTTTCGGTGATGTGGATCACGCGGGTCATGTCCGCACCTTCTCGACCGGAGGGAATGGGCTCGGCACCAGCCACTGATCCTTGCCGCGCATGACCGGCCATTCAGACTTCGCGCGGGTCTGCTCGTGGGCTAGCCACGCTGACCATTGAGGTGTCCCCGGCTTGATCCAGATCGAGGCGGTCGTGGTAGCGGGAGGGTGCTCTTCCCTGCCGAGCCCCTTTTTCCCCTTTTGCTGCAACGCGAAAGCGGGCGCCCCTTCAGGCGCGCGCGCTTGCGCGTAAGGTTCCTTACGGTTCTTTGAAGGTTTGGGTCCAATGGCTGGACCCTTATCGTCCAATGGCTGGACCCTTAACGTCCAACCATCGGACCCTTTTTCGCCTAAGGGTCCAGATTCTGGACCCTTATTTTCCGCAGGTGCGAAGACGGCATTTCCGCAGCTCAGATGCCGCAAAAGGTCCATATCGAACGCATAATGAGTAGTGTCCTTCGGACCCTTTCCACCCTGCTCGACGATCGTGAGCAGCCCGCATTCCACGAACATTGCCATCACGACATGGACCGTCGACCGGCTGCACCCCGTCATTCTGGCGATCGTGTTCTTGGCGGGGTAGATGCTATCGCCCTCGTCGTTGGAGTTGTCAGCCAGCTTCAGAGCGATGATCTTTGCGCTCATGGTCGGAAAATCGCTGTCCCAAACCAAGGACGACACCCGAACGCTCATGCTCGCCTCCCCACACCAAATGTTGCGGTTGGCCTTGAAATCGACACGCTACCCATGGTAGATTCCCTTCGTTGGATGGAATTGAACCCCGGCGGACTTCAGCCCCCGCCGGGGTTATTCATTTCAGGCTAGGCTGCCGACCTCCAGTTGATACCCGATTCGAGCCTGCTCATCGGCGTGATGCCGCCGCCGGGAGCAGCGATTGCCCCCAGGAATCGGCGCCTGGCCAGATCGGGCGGGTCCATGGGGCTAGCCCCCATCTCGCGGCTTTTGGCTGCCAGCGCGGCTGCTTGCACTCTGAGTGCGGCCGGCAGGTCGGGATGCTCGGACATCGCAGCTGCAGCCGGGCCGGACGGTGTGGGCATCCAGGCGATGAACCAAAACACGCCCGCACCGAGCGCGAATGCCAGCGCCAGCCAGCTGCCGATGCCAATCCCCGCCGCCTTGCGGGCATCCTTGCTCGGGTCGAGCGTGAGGCCGGCGAGCTGGGCAACCAGCGTGTCGGTGGTGGAAGCCATCGACACACCGGGGGTCTTGCCCGCACTGCCAGTGCGGGCGGCAAGCAGCTCAGCCCGCACGACCTCCAATTCAGCCCGAGCCGTCAGCGCTTCCTCGGCGTTGGCCTTCTCGGCGATCAGCGATGCGACTTTTGCACAGAAATCTCGGCTCAGCTTGGCCGTGACCTGGGCGGGGTCGCATTCGCCGGTCGACGCCCAGCGTTTGTTGACCTTGGCCGCCTCGAGATCGGCAACCACACTCGCCACCGGTCGAGCCTCCCAGCGCGACTGCTCATCGAGCTGAGTCTCTTTCCGAGTCAGCAGCGCCACCTGCGCCCGGCTGTCGTCATAGGCCGTGCTGGCATAGCCGACAGTCTCGACCTCGGCAGACCGATGCGTGACCGCGTAGCTGACGTGGCTGCCGTATTCAGCGATTGCGAAAACGCCTGCAGTGGCGCCCAGAAAGACGGCCGTAAATCTGTTGCCCTCGTTCCATGCGTGATGCGCGAAGGACGGCAGGATCGCCGCGCCGATCGTCACCAGAGCGAGGCCGACCGCGAACAGCAGCCCGGCAAAGCGGAACCCGACCGTCATCGTCATGCAGACGGCGACGCCGAGAAATCCGACCGCCATCCAGAAGGCTAGTCTGCGTAAATCATTGGTCACGAGTGACCTCCTGTTGCTTGAGTTTGGACACACGCAACAGCGACGTGGCCTCCAGGATCGCCGGGAGGGTATTGGCAACGCTGGCCTCGCTGGCACCGAGCGACCGGGCGATTTCGAGCGTGTCGCGGCCGAGACACCATTGCTCGGCAGCCTGCCAGAACTGGTCGCCGGTCAGACGAGGGGCCGCTCGCGGGATTGGCATTCCTGGGCGGGCGCGAAGAGCGATCCGCTCAGGGAATAGCGACGGGCTCATGCCGCCCTCCGGAGAGCAGCGCGGGACTCGACCGACGGGAAGCACACGCGAACGTGATGATCGCAATAGGGTAGCCCCGCAATCCGCTCATGGCCGCAGAAACCGAAATCTGCGTGGCGAGGGTCGCCGATGGGGTAGCGGCAGCTCGACGCCGTCAGATCGAGCACACCCAGCATCAGCGGGTCTGGGGCGCCAGGCCTCGGCCGCTCCGATGGGAGCGGGAAGCTGGGGATAGCCGGCGGCCGGCAGAGCACCGGCCCCGACTTCCGGACCTGCGACGGGCGCTTGCGAGGGCGACCGGCCTTGTGCCGGGATGTGGTCGAGCGCAGTGGCAAGTCCAGCCGATGCACCTTGCCAATCACGGCGGAGCGCGAGTAGCCGAGCCGGTGGGCAATCTGCCCATGCGATACCCCCTGTTCCCAGAGCGCTTTGAGCGTCTCGACATTCTCCGCGGTCCACGTCGTCTGGCGCATTTCTTCCCCCATGACAAAAGCTCGACGCTACGTGCCCAGCGGGTTGATGCGCTGAGGACTCAATACGAATACGGATTGACGCGGGACTAGGCGGCGCTACGGGCCAAAGGGCGATTGAGCGCCCGCCAGTCGGCCATG
>JANNSW010000028.1:0-8587 GCA_031403055.1 Hyphomicrobiaceae bacterium
CAGGTCATGGAAACGCAAAGGCATGCGCTGGTCCGCCTCCGCATACGTCGCATAGCAATAGACGGCAGGGCAGTAGACAAGGTCGTCGCGCGCGACCATCTGGTCGTGGAGCGCGATGCTGCTCCATTCGAGCACCTCCCCTGGGCAGAGGCGGACGAGCGCGCGCAACGCCTTCAGCACCTCGCGCGCGGCGCTCCGATCGACGAGCTCCTGATCGGGCTCGGTTGCGCACGGGCTGCCCAGGCTCGCCATCATCGTGAAGAAGGTCATCAGGCTGTGCACGCCCAACAGAGCGATCGCGAGCTTCAGCCCACGCGCGCGCGCCTGATTGCCCAGACTCATGACCTGGTCGAAGCTCACCGGCGCTTCGCGGCCGAGCGTGCGCATGAGATCGGGGCGCGAGACGGCGACCTGGCAGGCGGCATCGACCGGCAGTGCCCAGATGTGGCCCCGATAACGGTAGGTCGCGAGCGTAGGCCCGACGAAGCACTCGTCTTGCCCTTCGAGCAGCTCATCGAGCGGCAGCAGGCAACCGGTCTTGGCGATCTGTCCGGCGAAGGGATGGTCGAGGATGATGAGATCGTGGTCGCGCGCCAACGCTTCGACCGGTTGGAATTCGAAGCCGGAGAGCGGCCGCGCCGTCCAGTCGATCATAATTCCAGGCGTGCGCTCGGCGAATGCGTCGAGTGTCCCCGCGATCGGTCCGGTTGCGCGTCGATGCTGCCAGTTCACACCCTTCAATCGGATCACGGCGAGCGGCTCCTTGGGAGATGGCGACACGATTGGATACGTGCATTCGACGCGGGCTTGCCGCGCCTTTGCGGATGGGCCGCTTGCTTGGCACCCCAAAGCTAGTGTTCCCTCCCATTCATTCGATTCCGGCGAAGCTGGATCAATGAATGGAAAGAGGGAACACAAACAAAGAGTTACCTAGTGGACTGGCCATTCATTTGGGGTACCAAATGAATGAGTCAGAACACTAGCACAGCTACTGTCGGGGTCTAGTGGTTGAAACAGCGTTCCAAGGGCGCAGCGGCTCGCAGCGTCACTGGCGGCGTCACTCTAGGAATGAAGTCGACAGGGCCGGCGAGCTACCCCCTGGTAGCCGACGAACGGCTCGACCAGGGAGGAGCAGGGAAATGCAACTCGGCAGATTGGTTTCTATCGCAGCCTTGATGGTTGCGAGCGCGATGGCCGGCGGACCAGCGTTCGCCGCTGCCGGCGACGAATGCGTCAAGGTCCTCAGCTACGAATGGTCCGGCGAGAAGCAGTCGATGGACCCGGCCGTGTTCAACTCGAGCGATGACGCCTATCACCTCTATGGCATCTACAACCGGCTGGTCGATGTCGACGAGAGCTTCAACGTGCCGCCGGAGCTTGCGACCGAGTGGACGACCTCACCTGGACCTTCAAGCTGCGCGAAGGCGTGAAGTTCCATTCGGGTAAGGATTTCACGGCTGCCGACGTGGTCTACACGTTCAAGCGGTTGATCGATCCCAAGACGGCTTCGGCCGCCGCGAGCACGCTCGCATTCCTCAAGACCGAAGGCATCATGGCGGTCGACGCCCACACGGTGAGCTTCACCACCGACAAGCCGGTCGGTCTGCTGCCCGTTCTGATCACGACGAAGTTCACACTGATCATTCCCGAAGGGACGACGACCGAGACCCTGAAGACGAAGGGCGACGGCACTGGCCCGTTCATGCAGGAGCAGTTCACGCCGAATACGCCGGTGCGGATCCTGCGCAAGAACCCGAGCTACTGGGATGCCGGCAAGCCGCTCTCCGATTGCCTGAAGATCACGGTCGCGCAGGAGGCGGTCGCAGCGGCGACGGCCCTCAAGGCCGGCCAAGTCGACCTCGTGCTCAACGTCGATCCTTCCGTCATCCCGACGCTGAAGGAGGCCCCCAACATCGAGCTGCTGTCGACCGGCGCCGGCACCTCGATGACCGTATCGCTGTGGACCGATACGGCTCCCTTCGACAACGTGAAGGTGCGGCAGGCCTTCAAGGCGGCAATCGATCGCCAGGGCTTGGTCGACACGGTTCTGCTCGGCTTTGGCGAGACCGGTGCCGACAACCCGGTGCCGGTGACGAATCCGGCGTCATACGTGACCGAGGCGCCCAAGCAGGACATCGAGCGGGCGAAGGCGTTGCTGGCCGAAGCTGGCGTAACGGCTCCCGTCAAGTTCGACCTTCATGCAGCCGAGGCCATCCCCGGCATGCTGCGGATGGCGCAAGCTGTCGCCGAGATGGTGCGTCCCGCCGGGTTCGAGGTGAACATCGTCAATGTGCCGGCCGACAGCTATTGGGATCAGGTCTGGTTGAAGAAGCCGTTCCTGATGTCGGGCTGGTCGATGCGGCCGCCGGGCGAAGGCCTCGCCGTCGCCTATCTGCAAAAAGCCGAATGGAACGAGACCCATTGGGTTCGGGCTGACTACGACGATTTGCTTGCCAAGGCGAATGCGACCGTCGACGAAGCCGAGCGCAACAAGCTCTACCAGCAGGTGGGCAAGATGCTCGCGGAAGAAGGTGGCGTCATCGTCCCGATGTTCACCCATCAGGTCGTCGGCTTGAAGAAGGGCTGCACCGGCTACAAGCCGCACTCGCAGAACTTCAACCTCGACTATTCGACCATCAAGTGCGGGGGCTGATCCCGCTCCGAGCGGGCTGGGCTGAGGCGGGCAAGCATGCCGGTCGCACCCAGCCTGATCCGCGGCTTGCCTGAAATGATCAACTTGCCCCGGGCGCAGCATGCGATACGTTGAGACGCTATGTTCGTCGCCCGGTTGATCCTGCAGCGCTTTCTGCTGTCGCTGCTCACTCTGCTGCTGGTGTCGCTGTTGATTTTCGGCGCGCTGGAGATTTTGCCCGGCGACGTCGCCACCCGGATTCTCGGGCGGGAGGCGACCGCGGCGACACTCGCCGTGCTGCGAGAGCAGATGCACCTGAATGATCCAGCGCTCGTGCGCTATGGCCGCTGGGTGCTCGGTGTCGTGCAGGGCGACCTCGGGCAATCGCGGCTCAGCAACCGGAGTGTCACCGAGGTGCTGGGGCCGCGGGTCTTCAACACGCTGTTGCTGTCGCTCTATGCGTTCCTCATCTACATCCCGCTCGCGACCATTCCAGCGCTGATCCAGGCCGTTCATCGGGATCGCCCGATCGATCACGCCTTCTCGGTGCTGACGCTGGTGCTGCTGTCGCTCCCCGACTTCCTGCTCGGCACGATGCTGCTGATCGCCTTCGTCTGGTTCGTGCCGCTGCTACCGGCCCAGTCGACGGTCGACCAGACATCGGGCGCAATCGAGTACCTGCGCGCGATGACGCTGCCGGCCCTCACCCTCGCGATCGCCATGGCGGTCTACGCGGTGCGCATGCTGCGCGACAATCTGATCGAGGTGCTCGACGCGGACTACATCCGCATGGCGGAGCTGAAGGGCGTGCCGGCAGCGCGGGTCGTGTGGCGCCATGCGCTGCCGAACGCGCTGGTCCCTACGCTCAACGTGACGGCGCTCAATCTCGGCTACCTCGTCGGCGGCGTGGTCGTCGTCGAAAGGGTTTTCGCCTATCCCGGCTTCGGCAGCCTGCTCGTCGATAGCCTGCAATTGCGCGATTTTCCAATGATCGAGGCGACGATCCTGCTCTCGGCGGCCGTCTACATCGGCGCGAACTTCCTGGCGGATGTCGGTGCGATCATTTTCAATCCCAAGCTCAGGACGGGCTGAAACATGAGCCTGGAGAGTGCGCCGGAGCGGATCGGATGGCTGGAGACCTGGTCGCGCACGCCGGCGAGCTTCCGGATCGGAGCAGCGATCCTGCTCGCCCATGTCGTGATCGCCACGACAGGCCCGTTCTGGGCGCCCTACGGCTACTCGCAGATGGGTACCGGGCTACCGCTCGAGCCGATGAGCTGGCGCCATCTGATGGGCGTCGACCAACTCGGGCGGGACGTGCTTTCGCGCGTCGTCCACGGTGGTCATGTGGTCATGCTGCTTTCGCTCTCGGGCACGGCATTGGGGCTCGTGGTCGGCGCGGTGGTCGGCCTGCTCTCGGGCTATGTGGGTGGCTGGGTCGACGAGATCGTGCAGCGGCTGCTGGAAGCTCTCATCGCGATCCCGTTCCTGGTGCTGGCGCTGCTCGCTATCGTTGCCGCGGGCCCCGAGCTCTCCGGCAATCCCCTGCTCGTGATTTTCGTCGTCGCGCTGGTCTATGCGCCGCGCATCGCGCGAATGGCACGCTCATCGGCCATCGAGATCGCGACGCGCGATTTCGTCACGATCGCCCGCCTGCGCGGCGAGACACCATGGTCGGTGATGCGGCGCGAGCTGATCCCCAACGCGACGAGCGTGCTCCTGGTCGAGTTCGCGCTGCGAGCGGGCTACGCGCCAGTGCTGATCGGCTCGCTCGGATTTCTGGGCTTTGGCATGCGACCGCCCACGCCCGAATGGGGGCTGATGATCAGCGAGAACCGGACGTTGCTGCTGGTCTCCCCGGTCACCGTTTTCGGGCCCGGTCTCGCGCTTGCTTCCCTTGTCGTTGGCCTCAACCTCTTCACGGAAGGCCTCGCACGCATCCTCGGGCGTACCGTCAAGCTCGGAGCCCATTGATGGAAAGGCTGGTTGCGGTCGAGAACCTGACCGTGTCCTACCGCCAGGGACGCAGTTTCGCGCCGGTCGTGCATGGCGTATCGTTCGACATCGCGCGGGGCGAGGTGCTGGGGCTGGTCGGGGAATCGGGCTGTGGCAAGTCGACGGTCGGCCTGCAGCTCCTGGGCTTCCGGCATCCCCAGGCGCGCGCCGAATCGGGCCGCGTGCTCTTCAAAGGCACCGACCTCTTGCGTCTCACGAGGCCCGAGCTCGATCGGGTGCGCGGCGACCGCATCGGCTTCGTGCCGCAGAACCCGACGACTGCCCTCAATCCCGGCATTCGTGTCGGCGATCAAATCGCCGAGACGCTGCGGCTGCATGGGCGGGTGGACAGCGCCGCCGGCGCAGCTGGGCGCGTGCGGGAGTTGCTCGACCTCGTCGGACTGCCGCGACCGGGCGAGCTGCTGGGCCGGTTCCCCCATCAGCTCTCGGGCGGCCAGCAGCAACGGGTCTGCATTGCCAACGCGCTCTGCTGCGAGCCCGATCTGGTCGTGCTCGACGAGCCGACCACCGGTCTCGATGTCACCACCCAGGAGCAGATCATCGCACTGCTCGTCTCGCTGCGCGCGCGTCTGGGCACGTCGATGCTGTATGTGACTCACGATCTCGGCCTGTTGGCCCAGATCGCCGATCGCGTTGGCGTCATGTACGCGGGCCATCTGGTCGAGACCGCACCCTCGCGTATCCTGTTCGCCCAACCGCGGCACCCCTACACCAAGGGCTTGATTGCTTCGGTGCCGCGCATCGAAGCGCCGGGGACGACCTCGGGACAGCCACTCAGAGGCATGCTGCGCCGTCGCGAGCTGCCGCCAGGCTGCTCATTTGCGCCGCGCTGCGAGTTGGCCGACGAAATCTGCCGCGGCGTCGCCCAGCGCCTCGAGCCCACGGAGCCAGGTCACGAGGTGGCCTGCCGACGCTGGCGTGAGATCCCGGATGACCGGTTGCACTCGGCTGCGGGCACGCAGCGAGCCGATCGGCCGGCGGGGCGCAAGGCACTTCTGGAGGTCGATGGGCTCAGTCTCGATTATGGCGCTGGCGCCGGCGTGATTGGACGGTTGTTCCCATCGAGGCGTTTCCGGGCCGTGAGCGACGTGAGCTTTTCGGTCGAGCCGGGCGAGACATTCGCCCTCGTTGGCGAATCCGGGAGCGGCAAGTCGACGATTGCGCGAGGGATCAGCGGCCTGATCGCGCCCTCGGGCGGCTCCATCCGGCTCGAAGGCAAGCCGCTGGCAGGCCTCGTCCGCCAACGTGACGGCTCGCAGCGGCGCAAGATCCAATATGTCTTCCAGAACCCGGACGCCTCTCTCAATCCCCGCGCCAAGGTCCGCACCATCCTTGCGCGTCCGCTGGAGATGCTGGGCGAGCTGGACCGGGCAGCCATTTTGGCGCGCGTCGCGGCTGCGCTCGGCGACGTCAGGCTCGATGCCGCTTATGGCGACCGCTATCCCGACGAGCTGTCGGGCGGCGAGCGACAGCGCGTGGCGATCGCGCGCGCCCTGATCGCGGATCCGACGCTCGTCCTGTGCGACGAGGTGCTTTCGGCGCTCGACGTCTCGGTGCAGGCGAGCATCCTTGAGCTGCTCGCGCGTCTGAGGACCGAGAAGAGCCTCACCATGCTGTTCATCTCCCATGATCTCGCCGTCGTCCGGTCGCTCGCCGACCGGGTCGGGGTGCTCTTCCGCGGGCAGCTGATGGAGACCGGGCCGACGGCAGAGATCTTCCGCCCGCCCTTTCACCCCTATACGCTGAGCCTCATCCGTGCCGTGCCGCGGATCTCGGCGGTCAAACGAGCGAGCCGGCTGGCGATCCTCACACCGCCGGAGCCGATCGAGGGAGCGGCGTGCGTCTATGCCGGCCGCTGCCCGTGGCAGCGGGGCGAGTTGTGTCTCACCCAGCAACCGCCCTGGCAACGCAGCCCCTCGGGTCTGGCCATCCGCTGCCATGTCCCCATCGATGAGCTGGCGCAGCGATCGAGCGAGGCGCTGGCCGAGCTCGAGACCCCCAGTCCAACAGCCTGATCCGCAAGGGAGCTTCCCCGATGAAGATCACCAAGATCGAATGCTTCGTGCTGCTGCTGCCCGACTATCGGGCCGACGCCAACTCCTCTGCCCAGGACAATCTCGTCGTCAAGATCCACACCGACGACGGGCATGTGGGGATCGGCGAGACCGATACCAATCCCTGGGTCGCCAAGGCCATGATCGAGGCGCCGGGCACCCATGTGATGGGGCTCGGTCTGCGGGAGATGCTGATCGGCAAGGACCCGCGCGACATCGAGGGCCTGTGGGAGAGGATGTACATCGGCTCGGCCATGACAGGCAGGCGCGGGCTCGGCATCTGTGCGATCGGCGCGCTGGATATGGCGCTCTGGGATCTGGTCGGCAAGATCGAAGGCAAGCCGTGCTGGCAATTGATGGGTGGCGCCACCAACCGCACGATCACGCCCTATGCCTCGCTGCTGCCCGAGGGCGACGACCTCGACAGCTATGGGCGGGTGCTGGTCGAGCGTGCGCTGGAAGCCCAGCGCCTCGGCTTCAAGGCGGCCAAGCTGGAGATCTGCATCAAAGGCCCCTACTCGCACAACAGCCTGCAGATCGAGGATGACCGCGAGTGCGCGCGCATGGTGGCGGCGGCACGCAAGGCCGTGGGTCCTGGCATGGTGCTGATGGTCGACGTGGCCTACGCCTGGCGGGACTGGAAGGAGGCGCTGCGGGCGATCGAGATGTTTGCCGAGCACGACATCTATTTCGTCGAGACGCCGTTGCCGATCGACGATATCGAGGGCCACACCAAGCTCTGCCATGCAAGCCCGGTCCGGATCGCAGCCGGCGAGTGGCAGAGCACGCGCTTCGAGTTCCTCGAGTTCATGCGCGCCAAGGCGCTCGACGTGGTGCAGCCTGACGTTGGCCGCGTCGGCGGGCTGACCGAGGCCAAGCGTGTCGGCATGCATGCCCGCGACTATGGGCTGGCCGTCGTTCCCCATTGCTGGAAATCGGCTATCGGCATCGCGGCCTCGGCCCATCTGGCGGCCGTCTCGCCGACCTGCACCTACATCGAGTTCCTGCCGCCGAGCCTTGCCGATTCACGCTTGCGGCGCGATCTCTGCACCGAGGAGCTGCCGGTCGTCGACGGCGTGATCCCACTGCCCGACAAGCCCGGCCTGGGGATCACGCTCAACGAGGCGGCCCTCCTCGCGTTCCAAGTCGCCTGAGGCCGCAGCCCGGCTACTCGAAATGCCCTTGCTCGATCTTGCCGTCTTTCATCTCGGCCGGATGATAGGTCGTGCCGGGCTTGTCGCCCGAGAAGGTCGCGAAGGTGATGAGGACGGCAAGCACCAACCCGGAGCCTGCTGCGGCGAGCACCATCAGCGGCGCTCGGGCGATGTAGCTCTCGAGGCTTTCCTTGCGCGAGACAACGTGAACCAGCCCATGCACGATGAACGGCAGCAGGAACACGACGATGATGACAGGCAGCAGCCTCAACATGAGCAGGCGAGCCTTTCGGTGAGGTTGCGGACCATGCCGGCGGTCGCGCCCCAGATGGTGCGATCGCCAAAAGGGATGGCGTAGTAGAAACGCTCGCGGCCCTGCCACTCCCGGCTGTGGCGCTGATGGTTGCGGTGGTCGAGCAGGAAGCCGAGTGGCACCTCGAAGGTGTCGGCCACCTCGTTGGAATCGAGCACGAGGGTAAAGCCCGGCTCGATCAGCGCGACCGCCGGGACGATCCGGAAGCCGCTCCCGGTCTGATAGCAGTCGAGGTAGCCGATTGGCTCGACAAATCGGCGGTCGAGGCCGATCTCCTCCTCGGTCTCGCGCAATGCCGTGGCGAGCGGGTTGGCATCGGCAGGCTCCATCTTGCCGCCGGGAAACGCTACTTGGCCGGGATGGGAGGGCATATGATCGGCCCGGCGCGTGAACAGCACGGACAACGCGCCAGCGCGCG
>JANNSW010000029.1:0-7355 GCA_031403055.1 Hyphomicrobiaceae bacterium
CATTCCTCGTTCGTCAGATCACTCGGATACCGTCCCTCGTGCGGCGCATGCCGCGCCCGTGCTTCCTTGCTCCACATGGCAGCCCCCCCGTTGATTCGGCTGCCAGGGAGAGAATCACAAACGATTCCAACGATTCAAGAACTTCCGGTTCAGGCTCTAAAACCTAAAACCTAAAACCTCTGTAGGACGGCGAAAGCCGCATCCCCGGAGTTTCGTGCGCTTATCCAACCCGCGTGCCGACGGGTAGCGCAAAGCCGCGAAGCAGCTCATCGGCGGGCATGGTCTTCTTGCCCTGGCGCTGCAGCATGAGCAGGCGCCCCGCGCCTTCGCCGCAGGCAATCGTGAGGCGATCGTCCAGCACCTCGCCCGGGGTGCCGCGGCCGTCGGCGACCTCGCTGCGCAGCACCTTGATGCGTTCGCCTGCCGCCTCGAAGCAGGCGCCGGGAACGGGCGAGAGGCCGCGGATGTGGTCGTGGACCCGAGCCGAGTTGCGCGCCCAGTCGATGCGCGCTTCCTCCTTCGCGATCTTGGCGGCGTAGGTGATGCCATCCCCCGCCTGCACCCGGCAGTCGAGCGTGCCGCGCTCGAGGGCGCCGAGCGCGCGCACCATCAGGTCGCCGCCTAGGCGCGCGAGCGTGTCGTGCAGCTCGCCTGCCGTGACCTCGGGCCCGACCGCGACCGTCTCCGCCATGCAGACGGGGCCGGTGTCGAGGCCCTCGTCCATGCGCATCACCATCACGGCGGTCTCGTGGTCGCCGGCCATGACGGTCCGCTGGATCGGCGCGGCACCCCGCCAGCGCGGCAGCTTGGAGGGGTGCAGGTTGAGGCAGCCCTGGCGCGGCGCCGCGAGCACGGCTGCCGGCAACAGCAGCCCATAGGCGACCACGACGATAGCGTGGGCCCCGAGGGCAGTGAGCGCCGCCTGCTCGTCGGGCGCCTTCAGGCTCGCCGGCGCTCTGACCGCGAGGCCCGCCGTCTCGGCAAAAGCATGCACCGGCGACTTGCGTTTCTCCATGCCACGGCCGGCCGGTCGTGGTGGCTGGGTGTAGACGGCGGCGATCTCGTGCCCGGCACCCAGAATGGCGGCGAGCGAGGGCAGCGCAAAGGCAGGGCTTCCCATGAAGACGAGGCGCAGCGGCATCGGCGTGTCCCCGTCAGGCGTCGGCCTCGGCATCGCGCTTGGCCTTCACCATCTTCTTCACGATCCGGTCGCGGCGCAGCTTCGACAGGAAGTCGATGAAGAGCCGGCCGTTCAGGTGGTCGATCTCGTGCTGCACGACCGTCGACAGCAGATCCTCGCAGACCAGCTCGACCGGCTTGCCCGTCGGATCCAGATAGCGCACCCGCACCCGGCTCGGCCGCTCGATCTCGGCGAAGACGTCGGGGATCGACAGGCAGCCTTCCTCGTGCTCGCGCACCTCGTCGCCGATCACCTCGATGATCTCCGGATTGGCCATGGCGATCGGGGTCCTCGTCTCGGCGCCGGGTTTGGCGACGTCGATGACGAGGAGGCGGCGCGGCACGCCGACCTGGACGGCGGCGAGCCCGATCCCCGGCGCCACATACATGGTCTCGAGCATATCGGCGACGAGCCTGCTCAACGCGGCATCGAAGCGCTCGACGGGCGCACTCGGCCTGCGCAGCCGCGGATCGGGCAGGGTGATGATGGAAAGTCTTGCCATGGCGGTCAGATAAGGTGCGCCGCGGCGGTGGTCAACGATTGGAGTGGGGGATGCGGCGCAAAGGCACTCAATCCCGGTCGAGCACGACGACGAGACGCCGGCGGGCATCGGATGGCTTCGGGACGATCTCGATCGCGCCGCCAACGGTCCTCGGGTCGAGCGGTTTGCCGTCCTGCAGCACGGCGAGGGCTGGTTTGTCCGAAATCCCGGTGAGGCGGACCAGCTCGCCCTTCCTCTTGCCGGCCGGCAGGTCGAGGCGCAGCGTGTGACCGGCGAGCACTACCTTCGTCACCACGCCATCGCAGGCGAGCCTCAGCAGCTCGCTGCCCTCCCGCTCGACGGTCAGCACCCCGGACCGTCGCCGTACCGTGATGCGGCCGAGCGGGGAGGCAAGCGGTCCGGCTTCGGCATCGGGTCCGGTAACGACGAGCGTCAGCCCGGTCCAGGGCGAGACCTCGACCAGCCCGGCAAGCCGCATATAGGGGATGAGGCCGGTCCAACTGTAGAAGGGGTCGGTGTCGCCCTGGTCGAGACCTTCGCCGGTTTCGGCGTTGAAGTTCTCGGGCATATGGCGGTCGCGCTGCCAGATGCGCGCGAACATGTCCCAGCTCTTGGCGGCGAGCGCTGCCGCCGCCGCCTCCTCGCCCACGCGTTTCAGCCCGCTCCACACCAGCCAATTGAGGATCGGCCAGATGCGGCCGCGCCAGTAGACGTTGTCCCGGTAGGCCGGATCGCCGCGGGCGACGCTCGGCAGGCCGAACGGCCCGCCAAAGAGCGCCGGGTCGTCGAGGGCGGCAACCAGGTGACGCGTCTGCTCGGGGCTCGCCGCCCCGCACAGCAGCGGATAGAGCGAGGTCGGCGCGAGGCTTCTGACGAACTCGCCCGACCACAACCGGTTGGCGAAGATTTTCCGGGTGTCGTCCCAGAAATGCTCGTGGATCAGCGAGTTGAAGCCGTCAGCCGCCTCCTCGTGCCGATCGGCCTCGCGCTCGAGCCCGAGCTCGCGGGCGATCAGGGCGAGCATCTGGCAATCGAGGCTGGCGAGGCAGTTGAGGCCCACGTCCTCGCAGTCGAGCGTGCGGCTGGCCTCGTTCCAGCGCGCCTCGTCGTGCATGGGGGAGTTGTCCATGAAGGATTCGTCCTTGGCCGCGAGCTTGGTGCCCACGTAGAGCCCCAGCCCGGTGCGCGAGGAGCCGAATTCGAGCAGCCCATTGCCGTTGCCATCGCGGTGCTGCCTGAGCCAGGTGTTGTTGCGGGCGAGCAGGGCATAGGCCGATTGCAGCAGGGGGAGTGAGCGGCTGCGCTGATAGAGCTGCCAGACGATGAAGGAGACGAGTGGGCTCTGGGTGCGGTCGACCCAGGCATCGTTCCCGGTCAGGAGGCACGGCAGATTGCCCTCGGGTGTCGCGCCGTAGAGGAGGGTAGCAATCGATTCGCGTGCCTGCTCGGGATCGCTGAGCGACACCAGCAGCGCGTTGACCGCCGTGTCGTTCAGCCAGAAGCCGAAGCCGCCGAATTTCTTCAGATCCCAGTTGCGGCTGCAGGAGATGTAGGGGCGATGGTTGACAGTGTCCCAGATGGTGTTCCAGCCCATGATGTCGCGCACCGCGTCGAGCGCTTCGCCCCCGGATCGGGGAGCTTCGGGCGCGGGCGTGGCGATTAGCTCGTCGGCGCGCGCTTGCGCGAGGTCGGGACGGTCGGCGATCGCGACCACGAGCCGGTTGTGCGGCGCTTCCTCCAGATTGAACCGGAGCGCCAGCACCGGAGCCTGGCTCGCACGCGACGCCAGATGCCAGTAGCCGAGCTTCTCGTACTCCTCCGCGGCAGCCATGGCGGAAGCGTGCCCAGTCACGAGGAGGGGCGCCCGCTCGGCCCTGATCGCGCCGGTGCGCGGTCCATGGGTATAGAGCGCGGTGGCGGTTTCGGCGTCGAAACGGAACGGCGCGCCTTCCTCACTCGACAGCAGCAGCACCACCCAGAACCGCAGCGCCCATTCGCCGTGCTCGACCACCGACCAGCCGCCCTCGAGGTCATGGAGCGAGCGCTTGCGCCAACGCCAGTCGAGCGTGGTGCCGCCATGGGTGAAGCGGGCTTCGACCGCGCTGCCGTCGGTCGCATGGGTGCCGAGCCGCACCTCGCTGCCCGGTCCCACGAAGCTCGCCTTGGCGATGCGCGCCGAGAACACCATCGGCGTGACGCGGATCCCGAGCGGGCGGAACGACATCTCCAGATAGCGGTCGGCGCTCCAGGTGTTCCAGGCGCGGGCGAGCGGGACGTTGGGGGTCTTCAGGATGGCGGTCATGGCGTCCAGCATTGGAGCAGCGTGGCGGTATCGATCAGCTCGATCTGCTGATCGAAGCGGGGGATCACATGTTCCAGTGTAGCGGCGTGCGCGGCCGGCGCACTGCTGGCGAGAGCATCCGTGACGAGGATCACCCGCAAGCCCCGGTCGACGGCGCCGAGCACGGTCGCGAGCACGCACACGTCGGTCTCGACGCCGGTGATGATCAGCGTGTCGGCCCCGAGGCGGTCGAGCGCCGCCTCGAACGCGGGCACGCCGAATGCCGAATAGCCCGGCTTGTCGATCACGGTTGCGGGCGGCACCAAGGCAGCGAGCCGGGGCACGAGATCGTAGAGTGCGGCCTCGTTGCGGCTGGCGAGCACGCTCTGCCAGCGCCGATAGTAGGTTCGCCATTGTCCAGGCGCATCCTCGGCGAGCAACGGCGCGCGGAAGCGGGTGAAAATGCTGCGCGCGCCGGCGTGCGCCGCGATCCTGGCGATCGGGGCGATGATGCCCGCCAGCGCCGGCGTATGCCATTCGGTCTGCTCGGCGAACAGGCGCTGCATGTCGACCGCCACGTGCACGGCGTGCGGGCCGATCGGGCCGAAGGGCAGCGCGTGCGTGCTCATGGGGCGACTGCCACCGTATCGGCGACCGGCCAGCTGAGGGAGACGGCATCGCCCACGCCGTAGGCCGAAGCGGTCCGGTTCTGCACGAAGGCGATGAACGGGCTCGGGCCGAGCGCGGGCACGCGGATGTGGTAGGTGAGGCTCGCGCCCGAGAAGATAGCCTGCCTGACCTCGCCGGTGAGCCGGTTGCCGCCCCCGTCACTGCCGCCGGCATCGGCGGCGCCGACGTCCACCTTCTCGGGGCGCACCACGGCGAGCGCCGCCTTGCCGCCCGCAACCGCGATCAGCGTGCCGTCGGCGAGGCGAACGCCTGCACCGGAGGCGGCGCCTTCGAACACGTTGGCATCGCCCAGGAAGCGCGCGGCAAACAGGTTGCGCGGCCGCTCGTAGACGGCGCGCGGCTCGCCCACCTGCACCAGCTTGCCACGGTCGATGATGGCGATGCGGTCGGAGAGGGTGAGCGCCTCCTCCTGGTCGTGGGTGACGAAAATGGTGGTGATGCCGATCGAGCGCTGGATCTCCTTCAGCTCGACCTGCATTTCCTGGCGCAGCTTACGGTCGAGCGCGCCGAGCGGCTCGTCGAGCAGGAGCACCTTGGGGCGCGGCGCGAGCGCGCGGGCGAGCGCGACCCGCTGTTGCTGGCCGCCCGAGAGCGCGGCTGGCTTCCGGTTTCCGAGCCCCTCGAGCTGCACGAAGGCGAGCAGCTCCTCGACTCGCCGCGCGACGTCCTCACGCGGCGTTGCCCGCACGTCGAGCCCGAAGGCGATGTTCTGGGCAACCGTCATATGGGGAAAGAGGGCATAGCTCTGGAACACCATGCCGATGCCGCGCTTGTGCACGGGCACTTGCTCGACGCGCTCGCCATCGAAGGCGATGGTGCCCTCGTCGGGCTCGATGAAGCCGGCGATCATGCGCAGCAGCGTGGTCTTGCCGCTGCCCGAGGGGCCGAGCAGGCCGAAGAACTCGCCATCCTCGAAGGCGAGGCTGACGCCGTCGAGGGCTGCCACCGTGCCATAGCGCTTGGCAACGCCCGTGACCTCGACCCGGCTCATCGCTCGCCCCCGAAACGGTAGTTGCGCGCGACCAGCAGCATCAGCCCCATCGAGACGAGGATGATGAGGGTGGAGATGGCGTTGATCTCGGGCGTGAAGCCCTTGCGGATCGCCGTGTAGATCTCGACCGGCAGCGTCGAGGTGCCGGGAGGGGCGAGGAAATAGGAGATGACGAACTGGTCGAAGGAGACGGCAAAGGCAAACAGCGCCGCCGCGATGATGCCGGGCGCGAGCAGCGGCAGCGTGATGCGGGTGAAGACCTGCGCGGGCGAGGCGCCAGCAGTCGCGGCAGCCTCCTCCAGCACCGGATCGAACGCCGCGAACCGCGCCCCGACGACGACGATCACGTAGGGCAGCGACAGCGCCACATGCCCGAGCAGGATCGCGTGCAGCCCGCGCCCGATGCCGGTCCAGAAGAAAAAGATCAGCATCGAGGTGCCGATGATGAGCCAGGGAATTGCGATCGGCGGCAGCAGCAACAGGCGCAACACTTGCTTGCCGGGGAACTCGTAGCGGGCAAAGGCATAGGCGACGAGCGTGCCGAGCACGGTCGCGATCACGGCGTTGACCGCGGCGATCCAGAGGCTGTTGAGGCTGGCATCGATCAGCCGCGCGTTGTTTGAAAGCGCTTTGAACCAGACGAGGTCGAAAGTGAAAGGCAGCTCGTAGAGCGGCGAGCGGTTGAAAGCCATCGCCATCATCACCAGGATCGGCAGGTAGAGGAAGGCGAGGATGAGGCCGAGATAGCCGTAGCCGAGCCGGTCGGTCGTCGCAGGTCCCATTACGCGCGCTCCAGATGGGCGCGCAGCAGCGGGCTCGCAAGCGCGAGGATCAGCAGCACGATCGCCAGCATGATGAACGACAGCGCTGCCCCGAGCGGCCAGTTGAAGGCGGTGATGAACTGGCTCTCGATGATTGGCCCCAGCATGATCGCCTGCTTGCCGCCGAGGATCCGCGGCTCCATGAACGAGCCGATCACCGGCACGAAGATGAGCAGCACCGCCGCGATCACTCCGGGCAGGCTCAACGGCAGCACGACCCGCTGGAACGTCTGCCGCCGGGTCGCCCCGAGGCTGCGCGCGGCCTCGATCAGATGGTCGTCGATCGCCTGCAGCGACACGTAGATGGTCAGGATCGCATAGGGCAGGTAGGCATGGACGAGGCCGATCACGATCGCGGGATAGGTGAACAGCAACCCGACCGGCTCGCGCAGCACCATGGTCCAGGAGAACGTACGCACCAGCGCGTTCGACCAGAACGGCAGGATCACCAAGAGGAAGATCGCCTCGCGCCAGCGGCCCTTGATCTGCTTGGCGAGCAGGTAGGCGGCCGGGTAGGCGAGCACGAGGCAGGCGATGGTGACGTAGAGGCCGAGCTCGAAGGATCTCCAGGCATTGTACCAGTAGATGTGCTTGGTGAAGAAATCGGTGTAGTTGGCAAGCGTCAGCTCCGCCACGCGCCCCCCGATCGGTGTCGCCGACAGGAAGCTCACATACAGCATCGCCGCCAGCGGCAGGAACACGGTCAGCGCCAGCCAGAGATAGGCCGGCGCCGTCAGCGCGAGGATGGTGAGGTTGCGGCGGCGGGATGGGGGCATCAGTGCTGCAATCGCGATGACGGAGGGGCGACCGGCCGGTCGCCCACGCCCGATCTGTTTGGCTCAGTCCTCTTACGGCACACGGCCGCAAGCGCAAAGGGCATGGTGGCGGAC
>JANNSW010000030.1:0-13548 GCA_031403055.1 Hyphomicrobiaceae bacterium
AGCCGCTTGGCCAAGCTCCGCGAGGTCATCAGGGAGCTGCGTGCCGACGAGGCAAATCTTTATGCCGAGCTGCGGCAGATCCTCTCGATGTGCAAGGACTATGACGTCTCACGGCCAGATACGGGCCATCCTGGCCGGGCAGTGTGTGCTCGACTGCACCAACTGGTCCAAGTCGAGAGAGTGATCTGGCCCAATGGGGTCAGCACCCCGGTCCCGCGCGACTGGATTTAGGTGATTTCGCGGCAAATGCATTTTCCCGCTTGAATGTGGCTTGCAAGCCGCGTATATCCGGGTTGCTCATGATCATCTCAACTTCGGGAGTGGGCCTTCGGGTCCGCTCTTTTTTATTTTGAGCTGGCTCCAGTCGGGTCAGCGGCAAGCAGCCGTGGGTCCGGATGGCGCGCGACGAAGACGCCGACACAAGCCGACGATTTCTGATCGAGACGGGCGTAGCGGCGAAAGTCGCGGAGCTCGCGGAGCCCCTGCTGCTGGAATTGGGATTTCGTCTGGTCAGGGTCCAGCTTACGGGACGCGACGGTCAAACTCTCCAGATCATGGCGGAACGGCCCGACGGGAGGCTTTCGGCTGACGAGTGCGCGCGGATCTCGCGAGCGCTCTCGCCGGTGCTGGATGCCTATGATCCGGTGCCGGGCGCCTACCGGTTGGAGGTCTCCTCGCCAGGGATCGACCGGCCGCTGGTGCGCGCCGAGGACTTCGAGCGCTGGGCGGGTCACGAGGTGCGGATCGAGCTCAGTGAGCCGGTCGGCGGGCAGAAGCGCTTTCGCGGGGTGATCGAAGGCTATAGCGATGGCGAAGCCCGGATCGAGACGGAGCTCGCCGCAGGCAAGGTTGACGCTGGCAGCGGGCACGTGGTGCTCGGTCTGCCGCTCAATTTCATCCATTCGGCGCGGCTCGTGCTGACCGACAGGCTGTTGCGCCTGGCGGCGCAGAAGCAGGCAGGCGATGCCGAGGTCGACGAGTTTCTGGAGCATGCGGCCAGCGCAGAGCGGACCGCACTAGACGAGGTGGAGAGTGGACATGGTCCAGGCAGGCGTAAGCGCAAACCGGCTGGAGCTGCTGCAGATCGCGGACGCCGTCGCAAGGGAAAAATCGATCGACCGGCAGATCGTGATCGCGGCGATGGAGGACGCGATCCAGAAGGCGGCTAAGTCCCGCTACGGCGCGGAGAACGACATCCGCGCGACCATCGACACCAAAACGGGTGAGTTGAAGCTCGCGCGGCTCTTGCTGGTGGTTGACGCGATCGAGAACGACTCGACCCAGATCCTGGTGAAAGAGGCGTTGCGGCGCAATCCGGAAGCCAAGGTGGGCGATTTCATCGTCGAGAACCTGCCACCACTCGAGTTCGGCCGGGTCGCGGCGCAGAACGCCAAGCAGGTGATCGTGCAGAAGGTGCGCGAAGCCGAGCGCGAGCGCCAGTATGCCGAGTTCAAGGACCGCATCGGTACGATCATCAACGGTCAGGTGAAACGCGAGGAGCACGGCCACGTGATCGTCGACCTCGGCCGCGGCGAAGGCATCGTGCGGCGCGAGGAGAAGCTGCCGCGGGAGAATTTCAAGTACGGGGATCGCATCCGCTCGCTGATCTACGATGTCCGCCGCGAGCAGCGCGGGCCGCAGATCTTCCTCTCGCGTACGCGGCCGGAGTTCATGTCGCGGCTGTTCGCTCAGGAGGTGCCGGAAATCTACGAGGGGACGGTCGAGATCAAGTCGGTCGCCCGCGATCCGGGCAGTCGCGCCAAGATCGCGGTGCTGTCGAAGGATTCCTCGATCGATCCGGTCGGCGCCTGCGTCGGCATGCGTGGCCAGCGGGTGCAGGCGGTCGTGGGCGAGCTGCAGGGCGAGAAGATCGACATCATCCAATGGTCGCCCGATGCGCCGACCTTCATCGTCAATGCGCTCGCGCCCGCCGAGGTCGCCAAGGTGGTGCTCGACGAGGACGCGCACCGGATCGAGGTGGTGGTGCCAGACGAGCAGCTTTCGCTCGCGATCGGCCGGCGCGGCCAGAACGTGCGCCTGGCCTCGCAGTTGACCGGCTGGGACATCGACATCGTCACCGAGGCGACCGAGCAGGAGCGGCGCCAGAAGGAATTCCAGGAGCGCAGCCAGCTGTTCATGGAGGCACTCGACGTCGACGAGGTGATCGCGCAGTTGCTCGCGACCGAAGGTTTCGCGAGCGTGGAGGAAATCGCCTTCGTCGATGCCGACGAGGTCACGGGCATCGAAGGTTTCAACGAGAGCACCGCGAGCGAGATCCAATTGCGCGCGCGCGAGTTCCTCGAGCGCAAGGAAACCGAGATGGACGAGAAGCGGCGTGCGCTCGGCGTCGCCGACGAGCTGACCGAGGTGCCGGGCATCACGACGGCGATGCTGGTCGCGTTCGGCGAGCACGGCATCAAGACAGTCGAGGATCTGGCCGACTGTGCGACCGACGATCTGCTCGGCTGGTACGAGCGCGCGGCCGGTGAGGCCAAGCACCACGCGGGCGTGCTGGAGAGCTTCGATCTGGGGCGCGAGGAAGCCGAGGACCTGGTGATGTCGGCACGAGTCGTCGCAGGCTGGATCTCGGTCGAGGATGCGGTGCGGACGCGAGCCCCGGTCGAGCCGGTGCAGCCGGATGCGGCCTCGCAGGCCGAGGCGCTTTTCACTGAGCCTGCCGCAACGGACCCGGCTGGCGCGGACGCAGGCAACGCGGGATGAGCGCAGGCGAAACGGGCGGACGCAATGAACTCGGCCATTCAGCACGACGGCGGCGAGGAGGTGGAGTCGGAGGAGAACCCCCGGCTCTGCGCCGTCACGCGCGAGCACAAGCCACGCGATGAGCTGATCCGGTTCGTCGCCGATCCGGCCGGGCGCGTCGTGCCCGATATCAAAGGCCGCCTGCCCGGCCGAGGGGTCTGGATCTCGGCGCGCCGGAGCATCGTGGAAGCCGCCAGACGCAATGGCGCATTCCCGCGCAGCCTGAAGCGGCAGGTCACCGTTGCCGACGACCTGGCGGATCTCGTCGAGCGGCTGCTGGAGAAGGCTGCGCTCGATCGGCTCGCGCTTGCCAACAAGGCCGGCGAGGTGCTGATGGGCTTCGATAAGATCTGGAAGGCACTGGGCTCGGCGAACGCGATCCTCTGCCTCATCCATGCGAGCGAGGCAGCGGCCGATGGAACGCGCAAACTCGATGGCCGGATGGCAGCGCGAGCCGAAGGCGGTCAAGCACATAGGCTGCTGCTTTTCGCGTCGAGCGAATTGAGTTTGGCATTGGGGCGGTCGAATGTGATACATGCTGCGCTCAAACCCGGCGGAGCGAGCAGGAAATTTGTCGAGGACGCCTTGCGCTTGGAGCGCTTCAGGGCGATCGACAAGGACTGATAGGCCGGATCTGTTGCACGAGGATCATACGGAAGCGAATGAGCGAGACCAAAGAACCCGGTGATAAGACGGCGCGTGGCAGCAAGCCCATGACGCTCAGCCTGACGCGTACGGTGGATGCCGGGCATGTGCGGCAGAGCTTCAGTCATGGCCGCAGCAAGGCCGTGGTCGTGGAAAAGAAGCGGCCCCGCAAGATCGCGCCACCGGGAGGGCCAGCCACGTACGAGGCTGAGCCAGCCCAGCAAGCGGCGGTCGTTGCCGCGGTCGCTGTCCAACAGCGCGAGGTGGCCACGCCGCCGCGCCCGGCAACATCCCAACAGCCGGCTCGTGGACCGCAGCAGCCCCAGCCGCGCAAACCCAGTGGAAGCCAGGGTCAGCGTACGCTGTCCGATGGCGAGCGCGATGCGCGCATCAAGGCTCTGGCCGCCGCGCGTGAGCGCGAGGTCGAGGACCGCCGCCGCGCCGAGGACGAGGCAAAGGTCCGGCATGCGCGCGACGCCGAGCTGAAACGGACCCAGGAGGAGGCGCGGGCGCGCGCCGAGGACGAGGCACGCAAGCAGGCGCTCGAGCAGCAGCGCCAGCAGCCGACGCAGCCCGATCCGGCCGATCTTCCGGCGCGCGAGCAGCGGCAGGCGACACCGCCGGTCGCCGCCGAGAAACCACGTTCCGGCCCGAGCGCCATCACGCCCGTCGCCAGGGGTGGCGCGCCTGGCATCCCCGACGCCAAACCGAGCCGCGAGGAAGAGCAAACCCGTCGGCCGCCTACGATCACAAAGCGGACCGGACGGCAAGAGGAAGAAGAAGAAGCATCCGGCAAGAAGGTCGGTCCGGGCGTCAAGAAGGCCAAGCCCGAGCGGCTGCCCGTGAAGGGACGCGAGGACCGGCGCCGGCTCACCATCACCAACTTCGATGCCGAGCAGCGCGAGCGCTCGCTCGCCTCGCTGCGCCGCCGCCGCGAGCGCGAGAAGAAGCAGCTCGATGGCGCCCTGCTCGCCCGCGAGAAAGTGCAGCGCGAGGTGGTCATCCCCGAGGCGATCACGATCCAGGAGCTGTCCAACCGCATGGCCGTGCGCGCCGTCGACATCATCAAGATGCTGATGAAGCAAGGCGACATGCGCACGATCAACGACGTGATCGACGCCGATACCGCCGAGCTGATCGTGCAGGAGTTCGGGCACGCGCCCAAGCGGGTCGCGGATTCCGACGTCGAGGAAGGCTTCATCGGCAAGGATGACGACAAGTCCGCCAAGGAGTACCGGGCCCCGATCGTGACCATCATGGGCCACGTCGACCATGGCAAGACCTCGCTGCTCGATGCCATCCGCCAGACCAACGTGGTCTCGGGCGAAGCCGGCGGCATCACGCAACACATCGGCGCCTACCAGGTCGTGACCAAGGACGGGCACAAAGTCACCTTCATCGACACGCCGGGCCACGAGGCGTTCACCGCCATGCGCGCGCGGGGCGCCAAGGTGACGGACATCGTCGTGCTGGTGGTCGCAGCCGACGACGGCGTCATGCCCCAGACGATCGAGGCGATCAATCACGCCAAGGCTGCCGGTGTTCCCATGATCGTCGCCATCAACAAGATGGACAAGCCGACGGCCGACCCTGCTCGCGTGCGCAACGAGCTGCTGCGCTACGAGGTGGTCGTCGAAAGCATGTCGGGCGACGTGATCGAGGTCGAGGTCTCGGCCCTGAAGGGCACCAATCTCGACAAGCTGCTCGAGATGATCGTGCTGCAGTCCGAAGTGCTCGAGCTGACCGCCAACCGCAACCGGTCGGCGGAGGGCGTCGTGATCGAGGCCAAGCTCGAGTCTGGCCGCGGCCCCGTCGGCACCGTGCTGATCCAGCGCGGGTCGCTGCATGTGGGCGACATCATCGTCGCCGGCTCCGCATGGGGCCGTGTCAGGGCGCTGATCGACGATCGCGGACAGCAGATCAAGGAAGCCGGACCCTCGGTTCCAGTCGAGGTGCTCGGCTTGTCATCGGCTCCCGAGGCGGGCGATCAGCTCGCGGTCGTGGAGAGCGAGTCGCGTGCACGCGAGATCACCGGCTACCGCCAGCGCAAGCGGCGCGACAAGCTCACGGGCGGCGTCGGCAACGGGCGGACGCTCGAGGAGATGATGGCAAGCCTGAAGGGCGGGGGGCTGAAAGAGTTCCCGATCCTGGTCAAGGGCGATGTGCAGGGGTCGGTGGAAGCGATCTCAGCCTCGCTCGAGAAACTCGGCACCGAGGAGGTCGCCGCACGCATCATCCATGCGGGCGCCGGCGGCATCACGGAATCGGATATCTCGCTTGCCGCCGCATCGGGGGCCGTGATCCTGGGCTTCAACGTGCGGGCGAACACCCAGGCCCGTGCCGCCGCCGAGCGCAGCGGCATCGAGATCCGCTACTACGCGATCATCTACGACCTCGTCGACGACGTGAAGAAGGCGATGTCGGGATTGCTCGCGCCGACGCTGCGCGAGATTTTCCTCGGCAATGCCGAGATCCTGGAAGTGTTCAACATCACCAAGGTCGGCAAAGTCGCCGGCTGCCGTGTCACCGAAGGCAAGGTGGAGCGTGGGGCCGAGGTGCGCCTCATCCGCGACAGCGTCGTCATCCATCGCGGCAAGCTCTCGACGCTCAAGCGTTTCAAGGACGAGGTCAAGGAGGTGCCGGGCGGCCAGGAATGCGGCATGGCGTTCGAGGCCTACCAGGACATGCGTCAGGGCGACACCATCGAGTGCTTCCGGGTCGAGACGGTGGTGCGGACGCTGTAGCGGCAAGGTGTTAGGGATTAGGTGTTAGGGACAGGGGAAGTGGGAGAAATCCGATCCTTTCGCGATCTTGTCGTTTGGCAGAAGTCCGTGGACCTTGCCGAGACCGTCTACGGGCTCACGGGGTTGATGCCGAAGGACGAGCGGTTCCGGCTGACGGACCAGATGCTGCGAGCGGCGACTTCCGTACCTGCCAACCTGGCTGAGGGCCACATGCGCGGCACACGCCGCGATTACGCTCGGTTCGTCGACATGTCGCGTGGCTCATTGGCAGAGCTCGAGACCCATCTCTTGATTGCGCGACGGGTTGGACTACTGGAGCCGAACCGTTTGGGCCGCGCTGAAGTGCTCATTGGCGAGATTGGTCGGATGCTGACCTCGCTTCGCAACAGGCTTGCAACACCAAGGACAAAAAACGTCACCAACAACCTAACCCCTAAAACCTAAAACCCCTTGCGAGCCGAGCCATAGCTACCAAGCCACCATCCCAACGGCAACTCCGCGTCGGCGAGACCGTCCGGCACAAGCTGGCCGAGATGCTCGCGCGCGGCGAGATCCACGACGACGTGATCGCGAGGCATGTGATCACGGTGCCGGAGGTGCGGATGAGCCCGGATCTGCGGCTCGCAACCGCCTATGTGATGCCGCTCGGCGGGATTGGGCTGGACGAGGTGTTGGGTGCGCTCAACAGTCACAAGAAGTATATTCGTGGCGAGATCTCGCGCCGGGTGAACCTCAAATTCGCTCCGGAGATCCGCTTTCTTGCCGACGAGACGTTTACCGAGGCGGAGCGGATCGATCGGCTGTTGCAATCAGAGGAGGTCGTGCGCGATCTCCCCTCGCCCTCCGCGGCCGGCCGCAAGCGCTGACAGCAGACAGGATTCCATGCGTAAGAAGAAGGGCTCTCCCGTCCACGGCTGGCTCGTGCTCGACAAGCCCCAGGGGCTGACCTCGACGAGCGCGGTCGCGCGCGTGAAACGGCTGTTCGATGCCCGCAAGGCCGGACATGCCGGAACCCTCGATCCGCTCGCGACCGGTATTTTGCCGATCGCCTTCGGGGAAGCCACGAAAACCGTGCCCTACATCGTCGATGGCACCAAGAGCTACCGTTTCACCGTGCGCTGGGGCGAGGAAACCGATACCGACGACAGCGAGGGGCAAGTGACCGCCAGCAGCGAGCGACGCCCGGACCGGGCCGCGATCGAGGCGGCAGCCGTGGCCTTCGTCGGCGACATCCAGCAGGTGCCGCCGCAGTATTCCGCCGTGAAGGTCGAGGGCGCGCGCGCCTACGATCTGGCGCGCGATGGAGAAGCCTTCGAGCTCGCGGCCCGTCAGGTCAGGATCGAAAGCCTCGATCTGATCGCGCAGCCTGACGCTGCGAGCGCCGTGTTCGAAGCCAGATGCGGCAAGGGCACCTATGTCCGCGCCCTCGCACGCGACATGGGCCGGCTGATGGGGTGTCATGGCCACATCATCGCGCTGCGCCGCACGCGCGTCGGACCGTTCGGGGAGGCCGACGCGATTTCGCTGGAAAGCCTCGAGCAACTCGGCCATAATGACGCGGGCCGCGAGCCATTGACCGGCATCCTGAAACCCGTTGAAGCCGCGCTGGACGACATCCTGGCGATCTCCTTCGGCAACTCGGATGCCTTGCGGCTCAAACGGGGCCAATCCGTGCTCCTTCGCGGAGCAGGAGCCCCAATCCAGACAGGGCCCGCCTACGGCATGTTGCGCGGCACTCTCGTCGCGGTCGGAGAGATCCGGCAGGGAGAGTTCTGGCCAACTCGTGTGTTCAACTACTCCGAGTAGTCTCGCGGGTCCGAGGCAAACGGGGGCGAAACCAGGGAAATCCGATGTCGATTACAGCAGAACGCAAGCAATCCGTGATCAAGGAATACGCGCAGAAGGAGGGCGATACCGGCTCTCCCGAGGTGCAGGTGGCGATCATCACCGAGCGCATCACCAACTTGACGGAGCACTTCAAGTCGCACGTGAAGGACAATCACTCACGGCGCGGCCTGCTCAAGATGGTCAGCCAGCGGCGCCAGTTGCTCGACTACGTGAAGTCGCGCGACGTGCCCCGCTACCAGAAGCTGATCGAGCGGCTCGGCATCAGGCGCTGATCGAGCCTCACGCCGATCACCGTCCGCATCGCACTCGGCATGGGTGCGATGCCTGCCATGGCATGGGGGCATGAGCCGATCGGCATGCGCCGCTGTCCTCGTGTAACTATCCGATCGGAAAACCGGGCCGCCGATTGTGCGGGCCGGCACGTGGGCCGCCAATTGCGCGGCCACATCCGGCATGTCTCGATCCGCGAGGCGTGCCTCGAGGCGCGAGACGAGCGCCAGTCCGAAAACCGAGATAACGAATGTTCAAAATCCAGAAAGTGGAAATCGAGTGGGGCGGCAGGCCGCTGAAGCTCGAAACGGGACGCCTTGCGCGTCAAGCCGATGGCGCCGTGTTCGCGCAATACGGCGAAACCAGTGTGCTCGCGACGGTCGTCGGGGCCCGCGAGCCCAAGCCCGGGATCGATTTCTTCCCGTTGACGGTCAACTACCAGGAGCGGACCTACGCCGCGGGCAAGATCCCGGGCGGCTACTTCAAGCGCGAGGGACGCCCGACCGAGAAGGAGACGCTGGTCTCCCGCCTGATCGATCGGCCGATCCGCCCGCTGTTCGCCTCCGGCTACAAGAACGAGACCCAGGTCGTCGTAACCGTGCTGTCGCATGACCTCGAGAACGATCCCGACATCGTCGGCCTGGTTGCGGCCTCTGCCGCGCTGACGATTTCGGGCCTGCCGTTCCTCGGGCCGATCGGGGCCGCGCGGGTCGGCTTCATCAACGGCCAGTTCGTGCTGAACCCGATGGTCGACGAGATGAAGGAGAGTGCGCTCGATCTCGTCGTCGCGGGTACGGGCGATGCGGTGATGATGGTCGAATCGGAAGCCAAGGAATTGTCCGAGGCGCAGATGCTCGAAGCCGTCATGGTCGGGCATCGCGGTTTCCAGCCGGTGATCGACGCCATTATCCGGCTCGCCGAGCGCGCCGCCAAGGAGCCGTGGGAGACCAAGGCCGCCGAGAAATCGAAGTACGGCCCGCGCGTCGCCCAGATCGCCAAGGCCGAGCTGGAAGCGGCCTACGCCGTCTCCGAGAAGCAGGTGCGCCAGGGCAAGGTCGCCGAGGCCAAGGCGAAGGTGATGGCCGAGCTGAAGCCGGCCGACGACGCGCCGGGAGAGAAGACCCAGCTCGCGGAAGCCTTCAAGACGCTGGAGAAGGACATCGTGCGCGGCGCGATCCTGAAGACCGGCAAGCGCATCGACGGCCGTGACACCAAGACGGTCCGTCAGATCGAATGTCAGGTCGGCGTGCTGCCGCGCACGCATGGCTCGGCGATCTTCACCCGGGGCGAAACCCAGGTGATCGCGGTCGCGACGCTGGGCACTGGCGAGGACGAGCAATACATCGACGCACTGGAGGGCACCTACAAGGAAACCTTCCTGCTGCACTACAACTTCCCTCCCTACTCGGTGGGCGAGGTTGGCCGCATGGGCTCGCCCGGCCGGCGCGAGATCGGTCACGGCAAGCTCGCCTGGCGGGCAATCCATCCGATGCTGCCCGATGCCGCGCAATTCCCCTACACGCTGCGCGTCGTCTCCGAGGTGACCGAGTCGAACGGCTCGTCCTCGATGGCGACGGTGTGCGGCACCTCGCTCGCGCTGATGGATGCGGGCGTGCCGCTGAAGCGGCCGGTCGCGGGCATCGCCATGGGCCTGATCAAAGAGGGGTCGGAGTTCGCGGTGCTGTCCGACATCCTGGGCGATGAGGATCATCTGGGCGACATGGACTTCAAGGTGGCCGGCACGTCCGAGGGCGTGACCTCGCTGCAGATGGACATCAAGATCACCGGCATTACCGAGGAGATCATGGGAATCGCGCTCGATCAGGCGCGCGGCGGCCGATTGCACATCCTGTCCGAGATGTCGCGGGCGCTGTCCTCGGCCCGCTCCGAGCTCGGCGAGCACGCGCCGCGGATCGAGACCATCAAGATCCCGGTCGACAAGATCCGCGAGGTGATCGGGTCGGGGGGCTCGGTCATCCGCGGCATCGTGGAAGAGACCGGCGCCAAGATCGACATCGAGGACGATGGAACGGTGAAGGTCGCCGGCGCCAAGCGCGAGTCGATCGAGGGCGCTTTGAGGCGCATCCGCGAGATCGTGTCGGAGCCCGAGGTCGGCGTGATCTACAAGGGCAAGGTGGTGAAGGTCGTCGAGTTCGGCGCCTTCGTGAACTTCTTTGGCGCCAAGGACGGGCTGGTGCACATCTCGCAACTCTCGCGCGGGAGGCCGGCGACGGTCGGCGAGGTCGTCAGCGAAGGCCAGGAGGTCTGGGTCAAGCTCTTGGGCTTCGACGATCGCGGCAAGGTTCGCCTCTCGATGAAGATCATCGATCAGGCAACCGGCCAGGAGCTGCCCGAGGAGCCGCGCGCCGAAGGTGAGCCCGAGGATCGCGGCGGTGGCGGCGAGCGGCGTGGCGGCGGCGGTGGCCGCGATGGCCGCCCGCCCCGGCGCGACCGGCGGTAGGCTGACGTACTCAGCCAATCCACACCCGGCTTCCCGGACGACGCCAATCGGCGTCGATCCGGGATCTCCGCCAATCGGGCAGATCTCGCTTCGGGGATCCCGGTTGGCCGGGATGCCGGATGGATTTGCAGTAGAGAAGTGGCCGGTCTTGCGACAGGGAGATCCGATGCTCGAGCTTCGACCCGACTGCGAATGCTGCGGCAAGGATCTGCCGCCCGAGGCGCGCGATGCCCGCATCTGCTCGTTTGAATGCACGTTCTGCGCGGACTGCGTCGAGACCCGCCTGGGCGGTGCCTGCCCCAATTGCGGCGGCGAGCTGGTGAGACGCCCGGTGCGGCCGGCCGGCAAGCTCGTGAAGTCCCCGGCATCGACGACGCGGCATGCGCGTGCAAAGGATTGTGTGTAGTGTCTCAGTTTGAATTTTCGGACCGGACTCAATGTCGCCATGGGTTTGTGGTAGGCGATTAGAGCCTTGTTAACAGGCGCAGTCGCTTTATCTCAGAATCATGTGTACCAGTGATTCATGGGGAAGGGCGAAAAGCGGCTGGCGCAGATGCGCAACAACCCTAAGGATGACTGGCAGATCGCAGACATTGAGGTTGTGTGCCGCGCGCATGATATCGAGCTTGAGCCACCGCACGGGGGAAGCCATTGGAGCGTCTTCCACCCGCGCGCAGGGATTCAAACGATCCCTGCGCATCGGAAGATCAAAGAGCGCTATATAAAGGAGTTTGTCAGGTTTGTGGACAAGGTGACGGGAGCCGATCAATGACCATCAAGCCCAAGTACTCAGTCCTTATCCGCGCTTTGCCTTCTGAAGATGGCGGCGGGTGGCTAGCCGTTGTTCCTGATCTTCCTGGGTGCTCATCTGACGGCGAGACGCAGATGCAAGCACTTCAAAATGTTGAAGACGCAATTGAGCAATGGTTGGCCACTGCGAAGAAACATGGTGTCCCAATTCCGAAGCAGGACGACTTCATTTCCATCGCCTTCCCGCAGTCCATGTCTGAAGATGTTAGGCGACAAGCTGAGCATTTGGCTAGGCAGATGGAAGGCCTATCGATTGCAGAACAGCCAGACCCCAATCTGGTTCACGCGATTTATGCCCAAATGGCGCGGTCTGCAATTCAGCTTGCTCACCTTTAGTCCAAGTCGGGCCGCTTTCGATAGTTCTTCGGCCGTCCCGGCTTCGGCGTCTCAGCGTCCATTAACGAGATCAGTTCCTCCCACGACCAGGAAGCTGTAGGGCGGAATAGCGCAGCGTATTCCGCCGCGCCCGATCGGGTTCGGCACGCGCCCCATCGGCGGATTACGGCGCAAGGGCGCCGCCCTACGGTCCGCCTCCTCGCGGCGCTCCCCCTCCCGTCCCGCACCGCACAATGCTAAGCAGAGATTCGCCAGTTGACCAACGAATCGACATTTCTCTCGCGGTTCAAGGCTGCCACGGCCGCGTGGATTTCGCGGTCGAGGGCTTCGACATCGGTGAATGTCTGATGGGCCAGATGATGCGCCTTGAGATCGTGCCAGACAACCTCGATGTCGTTGAGCTCGGGAGCATACTTGGGGAGCCACTCGACGGTGAGCCAGTGCTGGCGCGCCGCGAGCGCCGCCCGGGAGTTCTTGCTGGCATGGATCGGCCCGTTGTCCTCGACCAGCACGACAGGCGTCGTCAAACGCCCTGGCCTGGGGCCGTGAAGGCGGTCGATCTGCTCCAGATGGGCAATGAAATCGGCGCTTTTCTTGGTCCGGCTCGTATGCACGATGAGCTTTCGTTCGACGTGATCGAGCGAGCCCATCATCGCCACCTTCTTGGCTTGCCCCGGCGCCGGCACTCGCAGGTCGGCGCCTCGCTTGGCCCATGCCCGCGCCAGATAGGGATGCGTCAGCGCCTCGCTCTCGTCGCCGTAGAGCAGCACGATGTCGCCGGCCTCGGCCTGGGCTTTGCGCAGCTGGAGTCTCAGTCCGACGCGCTCGATCTCGTCGGCGATCTGGCGGCCCTTCAGCGTGTGCCGGGGCCGCCGCCATTTGAAGTTTTTTTTGCAGCGCCTTGGAAAGTTGTGACGGCCCGATGTCGATGCGCTCTTGGCGTTTGACCTCGGCAATCAGGCGCGGGATCGTCCAGTTCGGCCGGTTGGCGACGGGGGCTTCGAGCAATGGCACGCAGACCCGCAGCGCGGCCTCGGTCTTCACCGGCGGAGGTCCCGCATATACGCTGGCCTTCACATCATCGACACCGCCACGCGCGAAATCGCCCCGCCAGAAGCGAACCGTGTCCTCGCGCACGCGAAACACTTCGGCGATCCGCGCGCTGGTCCAGCCGGCAAGCGTCAATAGTATGGCGCGCGCCCGATCGGCCTCGCCGCGATCACGCGATCTCGCCAGCGCTTCGAGCGCCGCAATCTGCTCGTCACTCGCCTTCACCGGAGATTTGCCCGCCATGTCCCGCCCCCGCGAATCAGTGCGAAGACGGAATCACATTCGAGATTCGTTGGTCAAGTTCATGAAGTCTCAGCAATTCTCAATGTGACTCTCGTCCCCGGCTCGCCCGGTGCGGCGGCGTGACTCATCGACCCGAATCGGATCGTTCGATTCAAGCGGCCCATGGTGCTCGAACCGCTGATCGCTGCTTTCAAGGGCCTGTGCGCGCGCTTCCCCGACCATCGGACGGGCGAGAACACTGTCTATGACATGACCGACGCCGGCACGGCGGCGTTCGCGACGTTCTTCATGCAGAGCCCGTCGTTCCTGGCGCAGCAGACGGCATTGGAGCGGGGGCGGGGGACTTCGAACTGCCAGACGCTGTTCCAGATGGCGCGTATC
>JANNSW010000031.1:0-10594 GCA_031403055.1 Hyphomicrobiaceae bacterium
CTGGCCCGGGCGGCAGGTTCATGCGACAAGCGGCGCCTTGGCGCGGGGCAACGGCCCCGCAAGCAGGCGGTGGAAGGCGGGCAGCCGGCATGACGGAGGCAGCGATCGAGCGGCGCGGGCCGGGGCTCATCGAGTTCGTGGCGCTGATGGCCTTCCTGTCGGCACTCGATGCGCTCAGCATCGATGCGATGCTACCGGCCTTGGCTGCGATCGGCGCCGATCTCGGGGTCGACGGCAGCAACCAGCCGCAACTCATCGTCACGTTGTTCTTCCTCGGCATGGCATTCGGTCAGATGCTCGGCGGTCCGCTCTCCGACAGCTTCGGCCGCAAGCCGGCGCTCTATCTGTTCCTCGCGATCTACGCCGCCGGTGCCGTGCTCGCCATGCTGGCGGGAAGCTTCCCGGTGATGCTGGCCGGCCGGATCGTCCAGGGCTTCGGCGCCGCAGGGCCGTTCGTCATCACCATGGCGCTCATCCGGGATCTCTACCGGGGCGAGGCGATGGCCCGCATCAGCTCCTTCGTGATGACCGTCTTCATCCTCGTGCCGATGATCGCGCCTCTGCTCGGCCAGGCCATCCTGCTCGCGTTCAGCTGGCGCGCGATCTTCGCCATGTTCGTGCTGCTGTGCGCGATCGTGACCGTCTGGCTGGCGCTGCGCCAGACCGAGACCTTGGCAAAGGCGGATCGCAAGCCGTTCGAGCTCGCTGTCCTCTGGCAGGCCCTGCACGAGACCTGCACCAACCGCCAGGCGCTCGGCTACACCATCGTCGAGGGGCTGCTGTTCGGCGCGTTCCTCGGCTACCTCAGCACCGCGCCCCAGATCTTCAAGGACATCTATGGGGTCGAGGCACGGTTCCCGCTCTACTTCGCCGGCCTCGCGGCAGTCATCGGCGCGGCTTCCCTCGTCAACGGCTCGCTGGTGATGCGGCTCGGCATGCGCCGGCTGACGGCGATCGGCCTCGCGATGCTCTGGCTTGCGGCGATCGTCTTCCTGATTCTGGCGCTCGCGATGAGTGGCAGGCCGCCGTTCTGGATCCTGCTCGCCTATCTGGCGGTGACGCTCTTCTGCGCGGGGCTGCTGTTCGGCAATCTGAGCGCGTTGGCGCTCGAGCCGCTCGGGCACATGGCGGGCATGGCGGCAACCGTCTATGGCGCTCTCTCGACACTGATCGCACTACCGCTTGGAATGCTGATCGGTCAGTCGTTCGACATGAGCGTCGTGCCGCTTGCAACGGGCTTTGCCGTGTTGACTGGACTGGCGCTCGCCGCGATGGCGGTGATCGAACGGCGCATGGCGAGCGATCTGTAGCAACCTTGCTCGCCACGCGAGCATCAGGCGAGCTTGCCATGGCAGTGCTTGTATTTCTTCCCCGTACCGCACGGGCACGGCGCGTTGCGCGAGACCTTGCCCCAGGACGCCGGGTTCTGCGATGCGATTGCCGACGCGCCTGTCGCCTTGCGGGTGCGCACGGGCTCGGGCTTCAGCGGCGCGCCTCTGCCATTGATGACTGATTGGGCTTCGGCCAGCGCCATCTCGTCCTCGCCGGTGAAGGGGTCGATCTTGTGGGTCTCCATCGGGGGCAGCGGCTCGGGCGTCATGTCCGGCGGCGGCTCGTCGCGCGACAGCTTCAGGTGCATGATCTGGCCGGTGACGGCGCTGCGCAGATTGCCGAGCAGGCCCTCGAACAGGGCAAAACTCTCCGACTTGTACTCGTTCAGGGGATCGCGCTGGCCATAGCCTCTGAGGCCGATCACCTCGCGCAGATGCTCCAGATTGACGATGTGCTCGCGCCAGAGATGGTCGAGCGTGTGCAACAGCACCATCTTCTCGATGTAGCGCATCGGCTCGGGGCCGATCTCGGCGGCTTTCTTGGCGCAGGCCGCGTCCGCCACGGCGACGAGGCGCTCGCGGATCTCCTGCTCGGCGATGCCTTCTTCCGCCGCCCACTGCTCGACCGGAACAACAATGCCGAAAATGCCATCGACCGCCTGCTGCAGCTCCTTTATCTCCCACTGCTCGGCATAGGAGTTGGCGGGGATGTGGCGCGCGACCAGATCGTCGATGACCTCGTGGCGCATGGCCGTGATGGTCTCATTCACGTCCTCGTCGCCCATCAGCTCGATGCGCTGCTCGAAGATGACCTTCCGCTGGTCGTTCATCACGTCATCGTACTTCAGTACGTATTTGCGGGCGTCGAAGTTGCGCGCTTCGACCTTCTGCTGCGCCCGCTCCAGTGCCTTGTTGATCCATTTGTGCGTGATCGCCTCGTCCTCCTGCAGGCCGAGCGTCTTCAGCACCGAATCCATCCGATCGGAGCCGAAGATCTTCATCAGGTCGTCGTCGAGGGAAAGAAAGAACTTCGAGTGGCCGGGATCGCCCTGGCGCCCCGAGCGGCCGCGCAGCTGGTTGTCGATGCGCCGGCTCTCGTGGCGCTCGGTGCCGACCACGTAGAGGCCGCCGGCGTCGAGTGCGACGCGCTTCTTCTCCGCCACATCCTTGTCGATGCTGCGCTTCTGGGCAGCGATCGCCTTCCCGTCGGGGGCAGTGCCCTTCTCGGTTTGCTCGGCGATCCAGTCGCGCAACCGGAACTCGGCATTGCCGCCGAGCTGGATGTCGGTGCCACGGCCCGCCATGTTGGTTGCGATCGTCACGGAGCCGGGCACGCCGGCCTGCGCGACGATGCGCGCCTCCTGCTCATGGTAGCGGGCGTTCAGCACCTGGTGGGGGATCGGCGTCGAGATGCCGAGCTCCTTCAGGGCCGCCTTGTCGCTCAGAACCTTCGAGAGCGTCTCCGACTTCTCGATCGAGGTGGTGCCCACGAGCATCGGCTGACCGCGGTCGCAGCAATCCTTGATCAGCGCGACGATCGCCCGGTTCTTCTCCTTGCCCGTGCGATAGACCTCGTCGTCCTCGTCGATGCGCGCCACGTCCACATTGGTCGGCACCTCGATCACGTCGAGCCCGTAGATGTCCATCAGCTCGTTGGCTTCGGTCGAAGCGGTGCCGGTCATGCCGGCGAGCTTCTCATAGAGGCGGAAGAAATTCTGGAAGGTGATCGAGGCGAGCGTGCGGTTCTCGGGCTGGATCGCCACGTGCTCCTTGGCTTCGAGCGCCTGGTGCAGGCCGTCCGAGTAGCGCCGGCCCTGCATCATGCGGCCGGTGAACTCGTCGATGATCACGACCTCGTTGTTCTTCACGATATAGTCGCGGTCGCGTTGGAACAGGCTGTGTGCCTTCAAGGCCTGGTTGACGTGATGGACGAGTCGGACGTTCTCCAACTCGTACAGCGAGACGCCCTTGAGCAGGCCCGCATCCTTCATCAGATCTTCCATCGCCACGTTGCCGTCCTCGGTGAGCGAGACTTGGCGCTGCTTCAGGTCGATGTCGTAGAGCGCGGGCTCGAGCTTCAGCACCAGCGCATCGACGACGGAATAGAGCTCGGACTTGTCGTCGACTGGACCCGAGATCACGAGCGGTGTGCGCGCCTCGTCGATCAGGATCGAGTCGACCTCGTCGACGATCCCGAAACTGTGGCCGCGCTGCACCATCGATTCGAGCGAATGCTCCATGTTGTCGCGCAGGTAGTCGAAGCCGAACTCGTTGTTGGTGCCGTAGGTCACGTCGGCCGCGTACGCAACGCGCCGCTGATCGGGCGTCAGGTCATGCACGATGCAACCGACGGTGAGCCCCAGGAACTTGTAGATCTGGCCCATCCATTCCGCGTCGCGCCGCGCGAGGTAGTCGTTGACGGTGACGACATGCACGCCCTTGCCGGCCAGCGCGTTCAGATAGACTGGAAGCGTGGCGACCAGCGTCTTGCCTTCGCCGGTCTTCATCTCGGCGATCTTGCCGGCGTGCAACACCATGCCGCCGATCAGCTGCACGTCGAAATGGCGCTGGCCGAGGGTCCGCTTGGCTGCCTCGCGGACGGTCGCGAAGGCGGGCACCAGCAGATCGTCGATGTCGGTCCCGTCCGCGACCTGTTTGCGGAACTCCACGGTGCGTGCTCGCAACGCCTCGTCCGACAGGATCTCGAGCTCTGGCTCGAGCGCATTGATCGGCCCGACGACAGGCCGGAAGCGCTTGATCTTGCGGTCGTTGGTCGTGCCGAAGAGCTTGGCTGCAATGGTCGAAAGAGTCAGCATCGGCAACGGTCCTCACGGGGTTTCTGCCCGCCCAGCCTGGCAGGCCTGCAGCGGCAGCAAGCACGGCACCGCGTGGCGCTAGAGCTTTCTAGGCACACCTCGGCAGATCGACGACGGAATGACGCTGGAAGGTGAACGCGCGCGTGCGCTCGGCCCAAGGGCGGCGGCCTCGATCCGGTATTGGCGACAGATAGGAGTGCGATCGTGGCTTGTCAACGAAGCCAGGGACCGCAAAGCCGGTCACGTTAGTGTTCCCTCCCATTCATTCGATTCCGGCGAAGCTGGATCAATGAATGGAAAGAGGGAACACAAACAAAGAGTTGCCTAGTGGGCTGGCCATTCATTTGGGGTACCAAATGAATGAGTCAGAACATTAGCGAGATCACAGCCGCGGTATCGCACACATCTGGCCGGCTGCAACGAATCGGCGAATGCATGTTAGGCTAGCCGAGCTTGGTCAAATGGCTGCAAAGGGAGATCGACATCATGGGAATGGAAGCATTGATCGTGCTGCTCGTGGTCGGAGCGATCGCAGGTTGGCTCGCCGGAATGATCATGAAGGGCGGCGGCATGGGGCTGATCGGCAACATCGTGGTCGGTGTGGTCGGCGCCTTTGTCGGCAACTTCGCGCTGAATGCACTTGGCATATCGCTGGGCATCGGCAACCCGATCATTGGCTCGATCGTCGTCTCGCTGATCGGCGCGCTGATCCTGCTGTTCGTGCTCGGACTCGTCCGGCGCTGAGGCGGGAGTAGGCGACGCTCCGGTCCGAGCGTCGACCGGTGGAGCAGCTCGATTGAAACCTGCTGCTCCGCTGGCTTGCCGGGCGTCCGCGATCGTCGCCCGTCTGCGATCTCAAAGGAATTTGTTAGTGGGCTGGCCATTCGTTCGGGGTACCGGATGAATGCGTCTGAACGCTAGCCTTCGCTAGCGAGCGCGTGCGCAATCACCTTGCGCATGACCGAAGGCAGCGCCTCGCGATCGAGGTCGCGACGGTTGACCCAGGAGCAGCGGTGCTGGTCAGCCCAGAGCGTGAGCGAAACTCCCTCTGGCACTATCGCCCGATAGACCTGCAACTCCAGGCGAAAATGGGTGAAGGTGTGGATCACGGCACCCGGTACCGCCCACCAGCTCGCCCTTACCGGGGCGGTGCGCAACGCCTCGTCCTCGCCGAGCCAATCCTCGATCCAATCGGTCGAGGGGACCTCCATCATCTGTGCCAGCAGGCCGCTATCGGGGCGCCGGCGCAGCAGCACCAGCCCGTCCTCGGAGAGCGCGAGAAAGGCAATGCCGCGCCGTGTCGGGCGCTCGCCCTTCGGCGACCGATAGGGCAGCTCGCCTGCCAGGCCGCGCTCGTTGGCCCGGCAGACCTCCTTCAGCGGGCAGATCATGCAGGACGGGCGCTTGGGCGTGCAGACGGTTGCGCCCAGATCCATCATGGCCTGCGCGAAATCGCCCGTGCGGCCTTGGGGCGTCAGTGTCGAAGCCAGCGCCTTCAGCTCGGGCTTGGCTTCGGGTAACGGCGTCTCGACCGCAAACAGGCGGGCGACCACCCGCTCCACATTGCCATCGACGGGTGTCGCGCCCTTGCCGAAGGCGATCGCGGCGATTGCCGCCGCCGTGTAAGGGCCGATCCCTGGCAGCTCCATCAGCTCCGCCTCGGTCTTGGGGAACCGCCCGGAGTGCCGCTCGATGACGACCTTGGCGCAATCGTGCAGATTGCGGGCACGCGAATAGTAGCCCAGGCCCGCCCAGGCGCGCATCACGTCGTCGCGCGCGGCCGCGCCGAGCGATCCGACCGTCGGCCACAATTTCAAGAACGCCTCGTAATAGGGGATGACAGCCTTCACCGTCGTCTGCTGCAGCATCACTTCCGACAGCCAGACGCAATAGGGATCGGCTTCCACGCCCGGCGCCATCCGCCACGGCAGGTCACGCCGGGCCCGGTCGTACCAGGAAATCACACAGGGCGCGACTACAGCCGAGGTGATCTCGCGCGAGCGCTTGCGGGAATGCTCGAGCCGCCTCTCCACAGCTTGTGCCGGTTTCATGGATTCTCATCCCCGAATCGATAGCCCCATGATAGGGATTTGAGCAGGGTAAAGGAACCAGCTTTGCGGGGAATTAGGGATATGGCCGGGAATGGCGCGGCCAGATCGAAGCCGGCGAGCGTGCGGGTGATCACCGGCGCCAAGGCCGTCGGCCAGTTCGTGCCTGCCCTCACCAAAAAAGCCTTCGAGCGCTATGGCTTTCCCGCAGCCGCGCTCCTGACCGACTGGAAGGCGATCGCCGGCGCCGATCTGGCCGCCTGGACGCGCCCCGAGCGGCTCAAATGGCCCAAGGGCGGCGATGACGAGGAGGCGGGAGCCGCTCGCGGCGCGACGCTGTTGCTCCGGGTCGATGGCCCGCGCTCGATCGAGGTGCAGATGCGCGGCCGCCAGCTGATCGAGCGGATCAATGCCTATTTCGGCTTTGGCGCCGTCGGCGAGTTGCGGATTATGCAGGCCCCCCTCACCGCCAGGGCCGCGCCGCGCCCGACGCGCACGCCGGTCAATGCTGCACGCACGCCGGTCGATGTGTCGGGTGTCGAGGACGGGGCGTTGCGGGCCGCGCTCGAGCGCTTGAGTGAAGGCGTCGCAAAGAGCGGCATCGTTTGACGCCAACCCGGCTCACCACTCGATCTCCAGCTTGTGCCTTGATTTTTGCGGATTGCCGGCCTTGATGGCGCTGCAACATCATCAAATCCGGCCGAGCGGAGCATATCCTTGTCCGTGCAGATGCGAACTCGATTGGTTGCGGGCCTGCTGGCGATCGCGATCCTGGCGATTTGCACGGCGCGTGCACAGGCCTGCGCACGCGAGGATTTCGGTCGCGTCATCGACGGGGCGGGCGAGGCCATTCGATCGATCAACGCCGAGATGACGCCCAAGCTGGCGGTCCGGCTGTCCCGGCTGAAGGCCAGCCAGGGGCTGGACGACAAGGCCGTGGCTGCACGCGCGAGCGCTGCCATGCAGGATCCGGCGGTGACAGGCGCCGACCGGCAGGTCAGCGAGCTGCTGGGCAGGATCGAGGCGCTCGGCGATATCGATGAAAGCGCGGAGCCCGACTGCGGCCGGCTTGCTGAGCTCGAAGCCAATGTCGTCGAGCTGAGGGCAGCGATACGCACCAAGTGGGCATCGACCTTTGCCGGCATCGACAAGCTCGATCCGGGCAAGATCGCGGCAGCGCCCAAAGTCGCCGCGGTGGCAAAACCTCCCAAGACGGCGGGTAAGGTTGCCGAGACGCTGCCATGGTCGAGCGAAGCAACACCCGAGCCCGGCTATCAGCCTGGCGCTGGAGCGGTTGTCGCCGCCCTGCCGGCCGATCCGCCCTTCATCATGCTGGAAGAGCTCTCGACCTATTCGATCGAGGAAATCCAGGGCGCCGGCCGGGGGTTTTTCGGCAACATCTCGGTCGGCCTGGCGGGCGTGATCGGCCACGTCTTCGAGCAGGCCGGCAGACCCAACGGCTACATTCTCGGCAAGGAAGGCGGCGGGGCGATCGTGGCGGGCTTGCGCTATGGCGAGGGCCGGCTTCACACCAAGCTCGGCGGCAGCCAGCGCATTTTCTGGCAGGGCCCCTCGATTGGCTACGACCTGGGGGTCGATGGCACGCGCACGCTGATCCTCGTCTACAATCTGAAGCAGCCGGCTTCGATCTTCGCGCGGTTCGGCGGCATCGACGGCTCGGCTTTCGTCGTGGGCGGCGTCGGCGCGACCTTCGTGACCGATGGCGACGTCATACTGGCGCCGATCCGCTCGGGGCTCGGGCTGCGCCTGGGCGCCAACATCGGCTATCTGAAGTTCACGCCCGAGCGGACCTGGAACCCGTTTTGAGCCAACGGCGACTGCGACCTCGCGCACCCGCCAGATGTCACGAGGGGCCATGACCCGATTCTCCCTCCTGCTCGGCGGCGATGTCGTTCTGACCGACCGCCTGCTGCACCAGACCGCCGGCACGCGCTCGATCGCGGCGGATGGCGGGATGCGGCATGCGCGTGCGCTCGGGCTCGAGCCAGAGCTGTGGGTCGGCGATTTCGATTCGACGCCTGCCGACCTCGCGGCGCGCCATGCCGGGGTGCCCCGGCGGACCCATCCGGCCGACAAGGACAAGACCGATGGCGAGCTCGCGGTCGAGGCGGCGCTCGCACGCGGCGCGACCGAGCTGATCCTCGTCGGCGCGCTCGGCGGGCAGTTCGACCATGCGCTCGGCCACGCGGTGCTGGCGATCCGGCTCGCCCTCCAGGGCCTGCGGGTCGTGCTGTCGAGCGGCTCGGAGGAAGCCCATCCGTTGATCGCGGGCGAGCACCGGCTCGAGCTGCCGCCCGGCAGCAGGCTCAGCATTGTGGGCCTCGCCGAGATGACCGGCCTGACACTCGAAGGGACGCGCTGGCCGCTCACCGGGGCGCATGTGGATCTCGGCAGCACGCTCACGCTCTCGAATGTGGCGGAGGGCCATGTTCAGGTCCGTCTTGTGAGCGGCTACGGCCTCGCGATCGCCTATCCGGAGCATGGCGTATGACCTCCCCGATCGGCTTCTACTTCGATTTTCTCTCGCCCTACGCCTATCTCGGCTCGATCGAGGTCGAGAAGCTGGCGGCGCGCCATGGCCGGCCGGTCGAATGGCGGCCGATCCTGCTCGGCATCAGCGTGCTGAAGGTGATGGGCCTGAAGGCCGTGCCCGACACGCCGCTGAAGGGCAACTACGCCGCCCACGACTGGCCGCGTTGCGCCCGCCTGCTCGGCATCGCGCACCGGCCCGACGCGGTGGTGGGCTTTGCCTCGCTCGCCGCCATGCGCGCGTTCACCTGGCTCGACGATCGCGACGTGGAGCTGGCGCGTGCTTTCGGGCGGGCGATCTTCCGGGCGCATTGGAGCGAGGGGCGGGACATGTCGACGCCGGAAGCGGTCGCCGCCGAGGCGGAGCCACTCGGGATCGCGGCGGCGGATCTGCTCGAGGCGATCGCGAGCGAAGCGGTGAAAGCGCGGCTCAGGCAGCACGTGGACGCCGCGCTCGCCGCCGGCGTGTTCGGCGCCCCCACCTTCGCCGTCGACGGCGAGCTGTTCTGGGGCGCCGACCGGCTCGGCCAGGTCGAGCGCTGGCTCGAGACGGGGGGGTGGTAGCGCAGGGTTCTGAATTCGCGACCCTCGGCAGGAGATCGAAAGGCCCATCGCGCGCAAACACCCCTCTTCCGGCCCGCCATCCGGCGGCCGGTTCGATGACTGAAGCGGGACACGGGCGCCGGAGCGCTGCGTTGTAGTTTATTGTAGGCAGCCCTTCGGCGCCCGTGTCATGACGATTTCTGGAGCCGGGCCTGCTTCTTCCGTTGCCCTGGCTCTTGCGAACCCGGACAAACCTAGCCGTCTACGGCACCCGGACCGCGACGCGGTTGCCCGCGCCCGTCCCAGAGGGAGGCCACCAGAACCCATCGGGCACCGAGGTCCATCCGTGAGCGTTTCCACCCACGACCCCGGCAACTCCCGACCGTCACCTTCGCCGGCCCGACCCGTTCGACGGTCGACGCGTCCCGCTTCCGGGCTGGCGATGGGGGAAGTGTAGGGGAGGCGGAGGGGACGGGGATAAGTTTTTGCGGAAGAGTGAGGTCGTGGGGAAGGGAGCGGAACGGAGCGTCGCCACCCTGTTGTGCGATGCTTGAACAATGGCCGCTTCGGAGATACGGTAGCGGAAAGTCGGGGAGGGCGCGGCGATGGGCGCTTGTGACCCGGAGCTGTCGGTCGGCCCGCCGACCAAGCGGACAAACTTATGTCTGCTTTGTACCCCCATTCTACCCGTGGATTCTCCATGATGAGGCGCGGCGCGCTTCGACCGACGCCTCCGGTGCACAAACATGCCAGAAGCAGATGACGTTGGAGCTTTGACTCGGGAAGTTGTGCGGCTAAAAGAGGCCGGCGATTATCAGGCGGCAACGCCGATTGCCGTGCGAGCGGTTCATCTCGCCGAGAAGGTGTTGGGAACCGACCACCCTATTGTTGCAATCACTCTCAACAATCTCGCCGCGCTCTATCGTGCACAAAGCTGCTATGCCGACGCGGAGGCGCTCTACCTGCGCTCACTAGCGCTTCAAGTAAAGGCACTGGGGCCCGACGACCCTGAGGTCGGCAGTATCCTCAATAATTTGGCCAGGCTCTATGATGCCCAAGGTCGCTATGCTGAGGCCGAACCTCTTTACAAGCGGTCGCTCGCGATCTTAACTAAGGCCTTTGGCCCCGCCCACCCTAGTGTCTCTCTGACACTGAATAATTTTGCAGGGCTTTATGAAGAACAGGGGCGTTACGCCGACGCCGAACCGCTCTACAAACTCTCACTTGCGTTCCGGGTGAAGGCGCTTGGACCAGTACACCCTGATGTCGGAATGAGCCTCAACAGCCTCGCTGGACTTTATTTTGC
>JANNSW010000032.1:0-7757 GCA_031403055.1 Hyphomicrobiaceae bacterium
CCCGCTACCGCTCGAAGCGCTTGAACTTGATCCGGTGGGGCTCGACGGCGGCGTCGCCCAGGCGGTGCTTCTTGTCCTCCTCGTAGCTCGCGAAATTGCCCTCGAACCATTCGACGTGGCTGTCGCCCTCGAAGGCGAGGATGTGGGTGGCGATGCGGTCGAGGAAGAAGCGATCGTGGCTGATGATGACCGCGCAGCCCGCGAAATCCTCGAGCGCGCTTTCCAGCGCGGACAAGGTCTCGGTGTCGAGGTCGTTGGTAGGCTCGTCGAGGAGGAGCAGGTTGGCGCCCTGCTTCAGCATTTTGGCCAGATGCACCCGGTTGCGCTCGCCCCCCGACAGCTGGCCGACCTTCTTCTGCTGGTCCGACCCCTTGAAGTTGAACCAACCCACATAGGCCCGGCTCGGCACTTCTTTCTTGCCGAGCATGATCATGTCATTGCCATCCGAGATCTCCTCCCAGACGTTCTTCTTCCCGTCGAGATCGTCGCGCGACTGGTCGACATAGCCCAGCTTCACCGTATCGCCGACCCGAATGACGCCCTGATCGGGCTTGTCCTGGCCGGTGATCATGCGGAAGAGCGTGGTCTTGCCGGCGCCGTTGGGGCCGATCACGCCGACGATGCCGCCCGGCGGCAGCTTGAAGGAGAGGCCGTCGATCAGCAACCGGTCGCCGAAGCCCTTGGCGATGCCTTCCGCCTCGATCACGACGCCACCGAGCCGGGGGCCCGAGGGGATCTGGATCTGGGTCTTGCCCAGGTCCTCACGCCCGGCGTCATCGGCAAGCCGCTCATAGGCCTGGATGCGGGCCTTCGACTTGGCCTGCCGGGCCTTGGGCGAGGAGCGGATCCATTCGAGCTCGCGCCTCAACGTCCGGCTCTTGGCCTCCTCCTGGCCCTTCTCCACATCGAGGCGCTTCGACTTCTGCTCGAGCCAGCTCGAATAATTGCCCTCGTAGGGGACGCCCTGGCCGCGGTCGAGCTCGAGCGTCCACTTGGTGATGTTGTCGAGGAAGTAGCGGTCGTGCGTCACCAGCATGATGCAGCCCGCATACTCGCGCAGGTAGCGCTCGAGCCAGGCGACGCTTTCGGCGTCGAGATGGTTGGTCGGCTCGTCGAGCAGCAGGATGTCGGGCTTGGCCAGCAGCAGCCGCGTCAGCGCCACGCGCCGCTTCTCGCCGCCGGAGAGTTTCGCGACACTCTCATTCCCGGGCGGGCAGCGCAGCGCGTCGAGTGCCTGCTCGACCTGGGTGTCGAGGTCCCACAGGTTCTGCGCGTCGATCTGATCCTGCAGCGCCGTCATCTCGTCGGCCGTCTCGTCGGAATAGTTGGCGGCGATCTCGTTGTAGCGGTCGAGGATCGCCTTCTTCTCCGCGACCCCCTCCATCGCATTGCCGAGCACGTCTTTCTCGCCATCGAGCTCGGGCTCCTGCGCCAGATAGCCGACCTTGATGCCGTCGGCGGCCCACGCTTCACCGATGAAATCGCTGACCTCGCCCGCCATGATCTTCAGCAGCGTCGACTTGCCCGAGCCGTTCAAGCCGACGACGCCGATCTTGGCGCCCGGATAGAAGGAGAGCGAGACGTCCTTCAGCACCTGTTTGCCGCCCGGATAGGTCTTCGACAGGCGATGCATGTGGTAGACGAACTGCGGGTTGGCCATGGCGCGGCGCTCTTTTCCGGGTGGGTTGCGGGATTGCCCTGCTTAGATTTTTTTGTTTTCGCAGAGTTTTGTCGCCAAACCGGGAAGACCACTTTGGCGAACTCTGCTTAGCCGAAGCCGGCCCCAGAGCACAATGCCGGGCGACCCTCCCAACCCGGCAATCGCATGGGCGCGGCGGGACTAGACCCCATGACCTTCCACCCGGGATGCTGGGTGGTCAGGTATGGCACCGAAATCCCCACACCCGTCATCCCGGACGGCCCTAGGCCGATCCGGGACCTTTGCCGGCAGGGCGGCGCGAGTTGCGGAGATCCCGCATAGCACAGTCGTGCCGGAGATCCCGCATTGCACAGTCGTGCCGGAGATCCCGCATTGCACAGTCGTGCCGGAGGCGCGCATTGCACAGTCGTGCCGGAGGCGCGCATTGCACAGTCGTGCCGAAGGCGCGCATTGAAAATGTCGTGCGCCCGGATGCCGGGTGGGGACTACTTCGAAGGCCCAGTCAGCGCTCGGTCAGCTTCAGCTCGATCCGGCGGTTGCGGGCCAATGTCTGCTCGCTGATGCCGGTCTCCAGCGGCTGGAACTCGCCGAATCCGGCGGCAACCAGCCGATTTGCCGGAATGCCGCGCGAGATCAGGAATTTCACCACAGCGATCGCGCGCGCCGACGAGAGCTCCCAGTTGGACCGGAAGATTGGCGTCGAGATCGGCCGCTGGTCGGTGTGGCCGTCGACCCGCATCACCCAGTTGATCTCCTTGGGGATCTGCGCCTCCAGCTCCTTCAAAGCTGTCGCCAGGCTGTCGAGGGCTGCGAACCCTTCGGGATTGACCGCGTCGCTGCCAGAAGGGAACAACACCTCGGCCTGGAACACGAACCGGTCGCCGACGACGCTGATGTTGGGCCGGCCTTCGAGCAGCTTGCGCAGGCGGCCGAAGAAGTCCGACCGGTATTGCTTCAATTCCTGGACCTGGCGGGCGAGCGCCACGTTGAGGCGCTTGCCGAGATCCTCGATCCGCACCTGGCTATCCACGTCCTTGGCTTCGGCGGACGAGAGCGCCTGGGTCAAGGCATCGATCTGGCGGCGCAGCGCCAGCAATTGCTGGTTCAACAGCTCGACCTTGGCGAGTGCCTCGCTCGAAAGCTGCCGCTGGGAGTCGAGATCGGTTGTGATCGCGGCGATCCGACCCGCGGCGGCGCCGGCCTTCTCCTGGCCCGATGCCGCAAGGCCGGTCAGCTGCTTGTTCTCGCTTTCGGCAGCGGCAAGCGAGGCCGACATGGCGGCGAGGTCCTCCTCGAGCGTGCGTTTGCCGCCGCGCTCGAGCGACAGCAACTCGGTCAATTGGGCGAGCTGGCTCGTCAGCCGCTTCAACGCCGTGTCCTTGCCGCTCGACTGCTGGCTGACGAAGAACTGGGTCACCATGAACAGCGACATCAGGAACGTCACGACCAGCAGCAGCGTGGACAGGAGATCCACATAGCCGGGCCAGAAATTGAGGCCCTCGTTGCTCCGCCGGCGACCGAGCGCCATCGGCTACCTCCTCACCGGCGGCTGCACTTTGGCGCCCGATGAGAGGTCGCGCACGAGGCTCGACAGCTCGCGCAGCGTCAGGTTGAGGTCGCGTTGATGCTGGCTGCCCGCCGAGATCTCGCGCAATGCGCCATTGACCTCGTGCAGCAGCGCGGCCTGCTCGTCGACCCATTCACGCACGACCTTCTGCTCGTCGCGGATCTGCTTGATCAGCTTGTCGAGGCCGGCGGTCAGCTGTTTCACGGCCTCGTTGGCGCCGGCGCTTTCCCCAGCTGGTCCCGACACCGCGATCCGGTCGCCCAGCTCGGTCAAGGAGCGCTGCAGCTCGACCACCGAGTAGCGCAATTGCCCTCCCCCTTCCCCCCCTGAGGCCGGTGTCAGCTCGGTAATGCCCGACAGCCATTCCTCGAGGTCATTGTAGAAGCGGTTCTGTGCCTGGCTCGTCTGCAGATCGAGGAAGCCGAGCACGAGCGAGCCCGAAAGCCCGAACAGCGAGGATGAGAACGCGGTGCCCATGCCCTTCAGGGGCGCCTCCAGCCCCGTCTTCAGCTCCTGGAACACGTTGACGCTGTCGTCGCCTGCCACATCGAGCGAGCGGATGGTCTGGCCGACCGATTGGATGGTCTCCAACAGGCCGAAGAAGGTGCCGAGCAGGCCGAGGAAGATGAGCAGGCCGACCAGATAGCGCGAGGTGTCGCGCCGCTCGTCGAGGCGTGCGCCGACAGAATCGACGATTGTGCGCATCGAGTTGGTCGAGAACGACAGCACCCCCCGCCGGTCGCGGATCATGTTGGCCATCGGGGCGAGCAGCACGGGCTGGCGCTGCGGCGCGATGCCGGGATCGGCGATCCTGAGGCTGTTCACCCAGCGGATCTCGGGATAGAGCACGAGGATCTGGCGGAACGCGTTGACAATGCCGATCGCGAGCGCGGCAATAATAATGCCGTTGAGGAACGGATTGGAGACGAACGCCGACTGGATGATAACCTGCAGGATCGCGACCACGAAGCCGACGAGCAGTAGAAAGATCAGCATGCACCACAGGTGGAACTGCGGCTTTGTGAACGACGATTGGAGGACGGTTGCCTCCAGCTCTGCGACGTCGCGTCTCGCCATCTTATCCTCGTCCCGCACACAACAGGCAGGCTCTGGGCATACCCCATAGCACCGCAACGGGGCAACATCACGTCAACCTCGAGCCAAGGCAGGCCAGCCGCGCCGATGCCCGATCACCCTCAGGCACCGTCCTTTGCGCCGAAATGACGGCGGATCTGGTCGGAGAGACGCTTTTTCGGTGGCTCGGTCGCGGCATTGGGCGCGGCAGCAGCCGTCGCGGACACAGGTGCTTCGGCGCCGGTGTAGAATCTGGCCGAGCGGATGTCGTCCAGCTCCAACAGCTCCAGGTGATCGGCGCCGGATTTGCGCACCAGATAGAGATGGCCGACCTTGCCGATCACGTGGCCCGTCATGCGGCCGAGCCCGCCCCCCACCTCGAAACGCAGGCCGATCAGCGCATCCTCCGTTGCCATCAGCGTTCTCCTTGCTGTTGCGTCGTCCCTGCTGCTCCGACCTCTATGCAGGCTTTAGCTGTGCGAGCCAACAGGTGAGATGGCAATGCTACGAGCCATAGAGCCAGTGATAGCGCCCGAGCAGCAGCGAGCCCGGCACGCAACGCAAGGCGAGATTGCGCGCGGCGGCCGGGAGGCCAACCAGGTGATAGAGGCGCCCGTTCGAGCGCGAGGCCTGCTGCACCCGGCGCCACCGGGCGCGTCGGGTCTCCTCGAAACGGCGGAAGGCGGCATCGGGATGCTCGCCATCGCGGACAAGGCACTCGGCCAGCGCGACCCCATCCTCGAGCGCGAGCGCGGCTCCTTGCGCGAGGAACGGCAGCACCGGATGCGCGGCATCCCCGATCAGCACCACCCGCCCTCGCGCGGCCGGACCGCGGGCGTCGCGCTCGTGCAGCGACCAGCGCCGCCAGCCGGCGACGCCATCGAGCAACCGGCGCACTGGTGCGGCCCAGCGCTCGAATGCCGCCCGCAACGGACCTGGCTCGGCCGCCTCGTTCCAGCCTTCGGCCTGGCGGCTGTCGGCAATGATGGCAACGATGTTGAGCAGGCGGCCGCCATCGACCGGATAGTGCACGAGGTGGGCCGAAGGCCCGAGCCACAGGCCGACCGTATCGCGATCGAATGGCGCGCCTGCCCGGGAGCGCTCGATCAGCGCTCGCCAGGCCGCATGCCCCGTGAAGCGTGGTGGTGGCTCGCCCAAAGCCACCGATCGAGCTGCCGACCACACGCCATCGGCGCCGACCAGTGCAGAGCCGCGCGCGGTGCGGCCATCCGCGGCCAAGGCTGTCACCTGGGCAGGCGCCTCCTCGATGCGCGTCAGCCGGAAGCCGCGGGTGATGCCGATGCCGGCACGCTGCTCGACCGCCGCCGACAGCGCACTGTGCAGATCCTTGCGATGCAGGCACCAATAGGGGCCGCCGAGCTGGAGCATCGCCGTTTTGCCGAGCGGCAGTCGCGCGAGCGTGCTGGCCTTGCGGCCGTCGCGGATCTCGATCGCCTCGGGGACGAAGGCCGAACGCTCGATCCCTTCGGCCAAACCGAGGCGTGCCAGCGCCCGCACGGCATTGGGGCCAAGCTGGACGCCGGCGCCCGCCTCCTCGAGCGTGTCACGTGCTTCCAGCACCTCGACGCCGATGCCGCGCTGCCAGCAGGACAGAGCCGCTGCGAGCCCGGCGATCCCGGCGCCCGCCACCAGCACCGGCTCCCGAGCGGTCGCGGAAGCCGTCAGCTCGAGGTCTCCAGCCCGTCATGCACGCAGGTCGCCGGATCGCTTTCCATCGGCCCGAGCCGCTCGTCATGGACATAGAGCGTCGAGCAATAGGGGCAGATGATCTGCGAATCCGAGCCCATGTCGAGGAACACATGCGGATGGTCGAACGGCGGGCGGGCGCCCATGCACTGGATCTCATGCGCGCCGACATGGATCTTCTCGACGCCCAGATCGTTGACGAGATGGGGAATGGTAGTGGCGGCCATCGACAGTCCTCGGCAAAGGTCTTCCATTGTGGCTCGATGCAGGATAGGGGCATTTGCGCGCGAGAGCCAGCGCCGCCCGGTCGCGGCGTCGTCGGGGTCAGACCCCTTTGGCCAAGAGCGAATAGCAATCGAGGCACTTGGACAAAGGGGTCTGACCCCGACGATCACAACGGGACGATTGCCGATGCAAACCTTTTCTTCCGGTGGGATCGAGATCGCCTATCTGGATGAAGGCGCTGGCGAGCCGGTGCTGCTGATCCACGGCTTTGCCTCCAACGCCCGTGTCAACTGGGTCGACACGTCCTGGACGAGCACGCTGACCGCGGCCGGCTACCGCGTCGTCGCCTTCGACAATCGCGGTCATGGCCGCAGCCAGAAGCTTTATGACGAGGCCGTCTATGGCGCCGATCTGATGGCGGGCGACGCGGCCAACCTGCTCGACCACCTGTCGCTCACGAAGGCCCACGTGATGGGCTACTCCATGGGAGCGCGGATCGCGGCCTTCCTCGGTCTCGCCCACCCCGGGCGCGTGCGGAGCCTCGTGTTCGGCGGCCTCGGCATCAACATGGTTCGTGGCGTCGGCGGCGCCCGCCCGATCGCGCAGGCGCTCCTCGCGCCCTCGATCGAGGACGTGAGCAATGCGACGGCACGCACCTTCCGCGCCTTCGCCGAGCAGACGGGCGGCGATCTGAAGGCGCTCGCCGCGGTGATCCTGGCGGCGCGCGCGAAGATTTCAGCCGAGATGCTCGCGACCCTGAAGCCGCCCGTCCTGGTCGCGGTCGGCAGCGACGACGTCATCGGCGGCTCGGCCACCGAGCTCGCCGCCCTCATTCCGGGCGCTCAAGCCTTCGTCATCGAAGGCCGCGACCACATGAAGGCCGTCGGGGATCGGAGGTACAAGGACGCCGTTCTAGCCTGGCTCGCGCGACACCCCATGGCCTGACCCGACCGCCTCGATCCGTTTCAGGGCAGCCGTCAGCTTCTCGACAATTGCCTCGAAGCCGGCGCGGCGCTCCCGGTTCTCGGCGACCACATGCTCAGGGGCCTTGGCCATGAACGCCTCGTTGCCGAGCCGCTGGTCGACCTTGGCGATTTCGGCCTTGGCCTTGTCGATCTCGCGCGCCAGGCGCTCGCGCTCGGCTCCGACGTCGATGATACCCGCGAGCGGCAGCGCGGCAGTCGCCTCCCCGACCACGATCTGCACCGAGCCCTTGGGCGGCTCGGCGGCGAGCTCGATCGCCTCCAGGCGCGCAAGCCGCTTGATCACGTCGCCGTGGCGGGCGGCACGCTTTCTGGTTTCGTCGGCGGCGCCGCACAGCACGAGGCGCAGCGGCGCGGAGGGCACGCCGATCTCGGTTCTGACCGAGCGGATGCCGGAGACGAGCGCGATCACCCAGCCGATCTCGGCGTCGGCGTCCGGGTTCTCGAGACCTTTCAGCTTCGGCCACGGGTGAATCGCGAGCAGACCCTCTCCCCCCGTCCGCTGCCACAGCTCCTCCGTGATGAAGGGCATGAACGGGTG
>JANNSW010000033.1:0-1745 GCA_031403055.1 Hyphomicrobiaceae bacterium
GGAGCCGGCTCCGCTGGTGCAGCGCATCTTGATGCCACGCGAGGCGTAGGCAGAGGCGAGGAACGATTTCGACCAGGGCGTGTCGTCGCCGTCGATGAAGGTCTTCTCGGTGCCATAGACCGAGACCGTCTCGGCATAGGAAGTGAATCCCGCCATGCCGATGCGCAACTCCTCGGCCTCCTCCGATGAGCACTGGAACAGCGTGCCCCAGCGCCCGACTGCCCCCCCGACCGCGCAGGCCACCGCATTCGACCAGGCGTTGCGCGAGACCCGCATGGTGGTCTCGATCTCATCGAACCCGAAGGCAACCGCGGTCGCCGCGTCCGCCGCGAGTTGCAAGGGATCGTCCTTGGCGTTGGTTACGTGCGCCTGGTTGCCGGGCGTCTTGCGGGCGCGCATCTTCGAATAGGCGAACGCGATCTCGATCGCCGACAAGTGCGCGACCACCTCGGCGAGCTTGGCGGGCGTCAGGCCATGGGCAAGGCGGGTGAGCTGTCCGCGCGGCACGTTCATGTCGACGAGCATGCGGGCGTAGTCTTGCGAGGGGATCGCCATGGCTTCGGGAGCAATGGCCGTGTCGAGGTGATAGCGCGCGATGAAGGTGTCGATCATGTCGAACTCGGCCGCCGGCACGCCGTCCATGGCGGCAACGCTCCCAGCTTCGATCACGATCGCGGGCGAGGGATCGTGCGGGCTCTTGAACGCGGCAAAGCCGTTCCCGGCGTCCTCGACGGCGAACCGGTCGAGCCGCAACGGCCGCTCGTCCCAATCCGCGAAGCGCTGCCAGCGGTTGAGGTTTTGTGTCGGCCGGTCCTGCATGAGAGTCTCCGCCGTTGGCGTGTCGAGGCCGGCAGCTTGGGCTGCGGGCGCGGCAGGCGTCAAGGGCGCGGGGTCGTGGTCGGGCCGGCCTACCTACTCCAAAAACCAACTCAGCCCGAGCGAGCCTGGCGCGAGCCAGAGCGCGGCCCACAACAGGGAGGAGGCGAGGCTGGCGACGAGAAAGTGGTGGAACGGCATCTCGAGCACGCCCGCAACCATGGCGATCGCGGAGCGCATCGGCCCGAGGAACTTGCCCGCGGCCACCCCCACCAGGCCCCAGTGCTCGAACAACTCGTGCCCCTTTGCCCACCATGCTGGGTGGCGCGAGAGCGGCCACGTGTGCTGCAACCGGTGCTCGAAGATGCGGCCAATCAGATAGGCGAGGCAATCGCCCGCCGTCGCTCCCAGCGCACCAGCTAGCCAGATATGCGAGAAGTGGCCGCCGCCCGCCGCATGCGCGGCGCCGATCCCGACGAAGAGGATGGATGAGGGAACAAAGAGAGACACGACCGGGATCGATTCGGCCATGCCGACGAGAAACACCACCGGCTCCGCCAAGCTCCGGTGCTCGCTGACCAGATCGACGGCCTGCTCGAAGAGCTGAGCGATGCTCAATGAAGGCTCCTGCCATTGCATTAATGCGTTTACAGACGATCCGTTGGCGTCCCGCGCGTGGCGACCCAGCTTGCCACAGATCGAAGGGTTGTGCTGCCACCCGTTTGGGGCTCAGGTATGATGGTGGGAGGATCCCCAGCCAAGACTGGGCGTGTCACAATCCCGTCATGCTGGCACCCCTAGTGTGGTGTCTCGCAAATGCCATCCAGCATCCGCGGCTGGCTCGGAGATGGCATTTGCGAGGCGAAACCACACTAGAATCATAGAGTTGCTAGTGTCCTTTCATCTCCGAAATACGCTTCAGAGGACAC
>JANNSW010000034.1:0-2354 GCA_031403055.1 Hyphomicrobiaceae bacterium
TCGACGACGAGGATGCGCTTTACCGCCGTGCAGCGTTGCCCTGAGTTCTTGGTCGCGCCCTCGACCGCGAGCGTGGACGCCTTGTCGAGGTCGGCATCCTCCATCACGATCAGCGGGTCGTTGCCGCCCAGCTCCAGCACCAGCCGCTTGTAGCCGGCGATCGCCGCGATGTGCTTGCCCACCTTCACGCTGCCGGTGAACGTCACCATGTCGGCATGCGGGTCGGTGATCATTGCGTCCCCCATGCTGCGCGGATTGCCGGTGACGACCGACAGCATCTCCGGCGGCAGGCCGGCCTCGTACAGGATGTCGGCCAGCACCAGCGCGGTGAGCGGCGTCAGCTCGGTCGGCTTGGCCACGATCCGGTTGTTGGTCGCGATCGCCGGCGCCAGCTTGTGGCTGATCATGTTCAAGGGATGATTGAACGGCGTGATCACCGACAGCACACCGAGCAGCGGTGCACGCGAGGTATAGATCCGCCGCTGCTTGCCGTGCGGCGTCAGATCGCAGGAATAGATCTCGCCGTCATCCCTGAGCGCAAGCTGGCCCGCGAACGTCCACACGTCATAGGCGCGGCCTGCCTCGTAGAGCGAGTCCTTCAGGCAGAGCCCCGACTCCGCTGTGATCAGGTGTGCGATCTCGACCTTGCGCTTCTCGATGATCTCGGCCGCATTGAGCAGGATCTTCGAGCGCTCGAAGCGCGTGAGCTTCGGCTTGAAGGCGTGCGCCCGCTTGAAGGCATCTGCCACCTGCGCAGGCGATGCTGACGGCACCGTCGCCACCACCTCGTTGGTGTAGGGATTTCGGACCTCCACCACATTGTCGGCATCCACCAGCTTGCCGGCGATGCGCATCATTTCGTGGGATTTAATGGGAAGGCGAGTGGTGGTGGGCATCTCTCGAGTCTCATGTGTAGGGGCGACCGGCGGTCGCCCGTTTCCGGCGCATCTGGGGCGAGCGCCGCCCGCAATTACGCGACGTGATTCAGCGCCACGTCGAACACATCGAAGTTGCGCAGATGCCGCCCTTCGATGCCCGAGAGGCGACGGTTCGCGATCATCGGCACGCGCTGCTCGGTCAGACCTCCATGCGAGCGCAGCGGCTCCTTGAGGCCCGACAGATCGTGCTTCTCGCGCGACGTGCCGATCACCTTGTGCTGGCCCGAGAGGACGACGATGTCGCCGATGCGGTCGGGCGGGAGCTCGAAGCGTTCGCACGCGTCGGCTTTCGACAGCACGAGTTCGATGCCTTCCAGCGCGGCGATGCGCGCGATCAGCGCCTTGGTGTCGGTCCCGGCCGGCACATGCACCGTCGCAAACGAGCCGAGCGCGCCGTGATGGACGACATAAGGATCGGTGATCGGCAGGATCACGAGCGTCTTGCCGGCGCCCAGCCATTGGTCGAGCAGCGTCTGCAGGTAGATCACGTCCGGTGTGCCGTCGGCCTTGTGCTTGTCGTTCATGCCGTGGTCGGCAGTCGCGACAATGATTGCGCCGAGCGCATCGAGTGCCGCCAGATAGCCATCGATCATCGCATAGAAATCATTGGCGATTTTCGTGCCCGGCCCTGTCTTGTGCTGGATGTAGTCCGTGGTCGAGAGATACATCAGATCCGGGCGAAAGCGCTCCATCAGCTTGACGCCAGCCGCAAAGACGAACTCCGAAAGTCCGGCCGAATAGACGTCCGGAACGCCCAATCCGACGAGCCCGCAGACATCCGCGATGCCGTTGTCCTCGACCTTCGCCTTGTCCGCCTTCTCCGAGGAGAACGCGATCGCGCGGCCCGTGCCGAAGTCGAGCCCCTTGCCGAGCAGCAGCCGCAGCTTGTCCTTCGCCGTCACCATGGCGACCTTGGCGCCGGCCTCGTGGAAGGCGGCGAGGATCGTCGGCGCGCGCAGGAACTTCGGATCGTTCATCATGACCTCGGTCCGCGTCTCCGGGTCATGGAAGAAATTCCCAGCGATCCCGTGCACGGCGGGCGGGCGGCCGGTGATGATCGAGAGGTTATTGGGGTTGGTGAAGCTTGGGATCGCGCTCATTGCAAGGAGGCTCGCGCCCTCCGACATGAAACGCTCGAAGGTCGGTGCGACGCCCGCCTCGATCGCGGCCTCGATGTAGCCGGGCTCCGAGCCGTCGATGCAGACGACGACGGTCGGCCTCGCGGGAAAGCCGTAGCCGCGGCCGTTGCAGGTGATGGTGCGCTTGCTCATGGACCTCACGCTGCCGATTTGAGGAGGTCGACGCCCATCTCGGCAAGCGCATTCCCGACCGCGCCGAGTGCGCCCTTCATCTGCGTTTCGTCGAGCCGGCCGATGCAGCCGATCCGGAAGCTGTCGGCGACCGTGAGCTTGCCCG
>JANNSW010000035.1:0-4877 GCA_031403055.1 Hyphomicrobiaceae bacterium
CCACCCGCGGTGTTTTTTGGGGTTTGCGCTTCAGGCTTGCAACCCTGCGGAGATGGGTTTGGTGGGGACACGCGCCGCCCCACCCAACACTCACGGGCGGTGCCAGCTACGTTGGGTCGCGCCAAGGGGCTTGACCCAACCTACTTCGGGTCGGTCAGCTTCCGCTTCCGTTTGCGCCCGTGCTCGCCTAGACCAGCTCCGAACCGACCTCAGCCGAACGGAGCCCCCCATGCAAGCCCTCGTCAAAGCCCGTGCCGAGCCCGGTCTCTGGATGCAGGAGGAGCCGGTGCCGCAGCTCGGGCCCGACGACGTGCTGGTGAAAGTCCACAAGACCGGCATCTGCGGCACCGACATCCATATCTACAAATGGGACGAGTGGGCGAGCAAGACGATCCCCGTGCCGATGATCGTCGGGCACGAGTATTCGGGCGAGATCGTCGAGATCGGCAGCCATGTGAGGAGCGTGAAGGTCGGGCAGCGGGTCTCGGGGGAGGGCCACGTCATCGGCATGAAGAGCCGGGCGAGCCGGGCCGGGCGCTACCATCTCGATCCCGAGACGCGCGGCATCGGCGTCAACATTCCGGGCGCCTTCGCCGAATTCGTGCGGGTGCCCGCCTTCAACATCGTGCCACTGCCCGACGACGTCGACGACGAGATCGCGGCGATCCTCGATCCGCTCGGCAACGCGGTCCACACGGCGCTCTCGTTCGACCTGGTGGGCGAGGATGTGCTGATCACAGGCGCGGGGCCGATCGGCATCATGGCGGGGGCGATCGCACGCCATGTGGGAGCGCGCCACGTCGTCATCACCGATATCAATCCCGTGCGACTGAAGCTCGCGGGCGAGATCGCCGATGTGGTGCCGGTCGACGTGTCGAAGGAGAGCTTGAAGGACGTGATGGCGCGGCTCGGCATGCGCGAAGGGTTCGATGTCGGGCTCGAGATGTCGGGCGCGCCCGCCGCTGTCGAGCAGATGATCGAATTCGTGCTGATGGGCGGCAAGATCGCCATGCTCGGCATCCCGGCAAAGCCGTTCCCGGTCGACTGGACGCGGATCGTGTTCAAGATGCTGACGATCAAAGGGATTTACGGCCGCGAGATGTTCGAAACCTGGCACAAGATGCTGGCCATGCTGCAGTCGGGGTTGGACGTGCGCCGGGTGATCACGCACCGGTTCAAGGCAGCCGAGTGGCGGCAGGGTTTCGACATCATGGCGCAGGGGGCGTGCGGGAAGGTAGTGCTGGATTGGGGGAGGTAGTAGCCGGGGGGCGTAGCAGACGCAGGATGTTTTGCGTGATGCAGCTGTTGGCGGCGATCGATTGGGCGGCGCGGGAGGTGAAATCCTTGCGCACGCTGGCGGGCCGGCAGAGGCTCGGATCGCCCAGCAACAGCCCGACGATGTCGTAGGTCGCACGCGACATCTTCCAGCCGATCGACAACGGGAAGGTCTTGCGGTCGAGCTCGACCACCATGACGCGGCGCTTTGGGTCGGCGGGATCAGTCCGATTGTCACCGAGCTGTTCGCCATGTGCCACCGCTTGCGCCACCGCCCGGCTCGACAGCAGCGCGCGAATGTTGAGCAACGCGGATATGGGGGCCATCGTATCGCTGAAACCGGTACCGTCGATCTCGGCGGGATCGGGATCGCTTTCGGAATCGGTGACGAGGACGAGGCGCAGATCGACGGCGTCGCTGAGCACCGGCTCGCGCTCGAACATGCGGTTGAGAGCCTCGAAGATCTGCAACGCGGTCGCCGCGCCGGAAGCATCGGCATAGCCGCCATCGACGAAATTCCAGCGGATAGCCTTCCCGCCGACCGTCGCGCCATAGACTTGGGCTGGCAGCACGCCGGGAAAACGCGCACTCACCACGGCGGCCCCGATCAGCGAGACGGCGGGCGTTCCAAGGACCTTGTCGAAGTCCGAGAAGGAATGGAGGGTGAGGTCGCCCTCCCGCTCCAGCCCGAACGGCGCGAATGCGACCCGGTGACCGTTCTCGACCCAGGTCGCGTTGAGGACGAGTGCTGGCGCGACCGAGCCGGGGTTCCAATGGCCGGCGTATGGAGCGCAGAGGCGGCCGGGATCCTTGCACGCGCCGGTCGCCGGGCTGTCTCGATAGACGGATTCGACAATGCTCTCCTCCAAAGCCTTCGACCGGGTCACGGCATCGGGCGATATCTCGAAGGGAGAGAGCTTACGGATGATGTCGGGAATGATGGTGCCGACGATCGGAGAGAGGTGGTCCTCCAGCGTGACCTGGGAGATGCGGTCGGTGAGGTCGCTGCCCTTCCCGTCGCAGTCGCTTTCTTGCGCCTGTCCTGCAGCGGCCTCGTGGACCACGGCGCTGCCGACGGCGCCGCCGGAGACGGCGCTGACGGCGAAGACATGCTGCATGAAGAGGGGACAATCGCGCTGCAATTGGGCGAACGCCCGGCCGATGGCGGTCGCGGCATAGAGGCCGCCGCCTTGGGCAGCGAAGACGAAGACAGGATAGGGCCTTTTATTCGAGCGGAATAGCTCGCGATCGCGTCGTGACTCGAGCCAGTCGCGGAAGCTCGATTCCAGGTCGGTGGCGGACTTCGCCTCGAGTCGTGCCTGGCGCTTCAATTGCTCGCCGCCTGGATGAGCGGGCTGCGCCTGCGGCACGGGCGGTGAGACGTTGCGGCTGATGTTGAGGAAGCCAAATGTGATGCCGATGGCTGCGAGTATGCCGATGAGCGGAATCCCAGTCAGGCGCGTGACGTAAGCGAGCAGCATCAATAAGCCATAGAGGGCGGCAATGACGCCCGCGATCGAGGCCAATGGCCCGAGCTGGCGCGTGACAGCGATTATTTGCGGGGCGCTTGCCGCCAAAGGCGCGAAGGCTGCCAAGAGCGAGACGGCGCCGGCTGCAGCCAGTACACACCAGTGGGCACGACGACTTCGGCGAAACGCATGCAGCGCGACGTGCAGGATGACGGCGCCGGCGGCGACGATGATACCGGCATGAAACGCGTGGAGCGGATCGACCTGGGGCGTGGCGAGAATGCCGGAGGCCTTCACCGGGCCGATGCCGAGGTCGCCGAGCGCGGCCTGGTAGTTGAGGCTCAATCCTGCTGACCTGTCGTGTGTGATCCACAATCCCCAGAGAATCCCGGCGAATGGCAGCAGTGCGGCCAGGTGCGCCAGCCCATCGCGCTGGCGCAACAATCGCCGGTCGAAGCGGATGTCTGCGTGGTTTGGATAGAGCGTGTCGGCCCGCCAGGTGCTGAGCATGAAGCTAGACACGAAGATCAGCGCCGAGAGGAGCATCAGCATGCCGAGTCCGAGCAAGCCCCGCTGCCAATCCGGTTGCTCTACGATCGAGAGATAAATCTCACGCAGCTGGGCGCTGGTTGCCAGCAGAACAGCCGTCAGCAGCCCTGCGAGCAGAGGTGAAAAGTAAACCGTCTGCCCCCGATAACGGAGGTTCCGCAGCCGCTCGTGGTTGAGCCAACGCGTGAGTTTCATCGACATGGCGGCTCAACTCCCTTGCTGGCTGCCGACGGGCTCGAGTCGCTCCGATTTGGACAGCGCCCGCTCGCAGACATCGGCGTCGCCGAGCGAGTAGGCGCTCAGGTAGATCTCCTCGATGCCTGACTGGGGATTCGCCTTCAGAAACTCGACCGCGCGGGCGATCAGCTTCGGGGCCACGGCAGCCACCTCGAAGCCGCCCTGGCCGGTGCCGATCATCGGGATCAGCACGCTGCGATAGCGGCTGCCGCCGAGCAAAGTTCGTCGACCTCGGGTATCGATCGCGGCGAGCACCTTGTCGATGCACAATTCGAGCGTCCCGATCGAGGTCTTCAGGCCTTCGCCGATCTCGCCTTCGACGGCCGCCACATGGAACAGCCGCTTCACCTTGTGCGTGCTGGCAAGCATGCCCGACGTCGTCTCGATCACGGTGCCGAGCGCGGCGAAGCTGCGGCCGTTCATCTCCTTTCTGAGCGCGTCCGCGATGGTGTCCTGCTTGATGCGTTTGGTCTTGGGGAAGCGCTCGGCACCATTCGCGCGGATCGCGGCTGAGACCGAGCGGCCGAAAAACCGGTCCATGATCATGTCGGAATTCTCGGAGTTGACCCAGACGTCCACGTCCTTGACCGCGAGGATGCTGCCGGTGCGATAGCCGACGATCTTGCTCGTGCCCTTCAAGCGGTACTGTATCTTCTTCGAGGTGCTCTCGTCCGCCTCGGCCATGCGCTTCGATTCGCGCTCGCGCAGCCATTGGGCGGCAATGATGAGTTTTGGGTCCTCGATCTCCCGGAGCACCAGACGGCGGAACAGCTCCTCGATCGGCATCTCGATGATGCGAATGTCCTCGCCACCGCTGCCATCGCCGCCGCCCGGCGCGGTCCGATCGACCTTTCTGACCTGCGCGTAATAGAGAAAAATCCGCTCCGTGCTGCCGCCGGGCGAGGAGAAGAACGAGGCGATCCGCTCGGACGTGGTCGCCTGATAGCCGGTCTCTTCCATCACCTCGCGTACGAGGCATTGCTCGGGCGTCTCGTTCTGCCGGATAATGCCGGCCGATGTCTCGATCAACCAGCCGTCACTATGGCGTGGCTCCAGCTTGGACGCCCTGACCTCGTCGAGGGTCGGCAAGCGAAACTGATCGACGAGGATCACAACCCGCTTCTCCGGATCGTGCAGCAACGCGGCGACCGCATCGCCCCGATCGAATACGAGCAGCTTCTGGGGCTCGCCCATGCCGCCCTTCACCTGCTCGTAGGAGACCTCGACCTCGTCGACCTTGAAGAACCTGTCGAGCAGCCGCTGCCGGCCATGGATCTGATACTTGCGGCGTGGTCCCAGCATGCCCGTTCCCCCGAAACGCCGACATCGATCTCGCAATCGTTCCCC